>JARRMH010000056.1:0-11571 GCA_037386205.1 Woeseiaceae bacterium
CGATATCGGGGTTGCGCTGCGGGATATCAGCGCACGCTATCGGCTGCGGCCGGATGAGGAGGCGGTCGAGATCTCGGCACTCGAGATGAGCGCGTTCGGGGGGGCAATAACGACAGACCCGTTCCGCCTTGATGCAAGCGGCGACGACACCACGGTCCTCGTGCACGCGCGATCGGTCAATCTTGCCGAGATGCTGTCGATCCAGGAGTTCGAAGCGGTCGACGTAACGGGCCAAGTGGATGCCGATCTGCCGGTTACGCTTGGCGAGCATGGCGTCAGGATTGCCGATGGCCGGCTCAGCGGTTTGCCGCCGGGCGGCGTCATTCGCTACCGGCAGGGGGCCCCCGCAGCAGAATCCGATACCTCGGCCGTGGGATTTGCCACCCGGGCGCTGAGCAATTTCGAATACGAGACACTGAGCTCGGACGTCAGTTACGCGGAAAACGGGGACCTCGTCCTCAAGATGCAGATACGCGGGCGCAATCCCGACTTCGAAGACGGCCGGCCGATCGTGCTCAATATCGGGGTCGAGAACAATGTTCGCGACATGCTGCGCAGCCTGCAGGCGACACGCAGCGCCCAGGAGGTCATCGAGCGACGTGTCAACCGCTAGCAGTCTATTCCGTCTCAGGAACATGCGGTATGCTGGGTACCGGTTTCAGCTTGTGCGGCCCAACATGAACAGACTCGTGTTTTCCCTCGTGGCGATGGCGCTTTTGGCGGCCTGCAGTCCGACCGTCAAGGTCGAAGCGCCGGAGAAACCCATTGAAATCAACTTGAACGTCAAGATCGAGCACGCGATCCGGGTGCAGGTCGACAAGGAACTCGAGAGCCTGTTCGACGAGGACAGCGACGTATTCTGAGGAAAGGCAAATGAGGACATTTTTCGCAGCGCTCGGCCTGTTGCTTCTGATACAGCATGCATGGGCCATCGACATCGATTCCGCCAAGTCGCAGGGCCTGGTCGGCGAAGGCAACAATGGCTATCTCGCGGCCGTCGAAACGCCGGCGAGTGCCGAGGTTCGCGCCCTGATCCAGGAGGTCAACGCGAAACGACGTGCCGAGTTCGAGGACACGGCAAAGAACACCGGTGCGACCGTGACCCAGGTTGCGTTCCGGTTCTACGAACTGGCCGTGCAGCGGACCAAGCCTGGTCATTACTACCAGGACGCGAACGGCCGCTGGCAGAAAAAGTAGCGTCTAAGCTTTCGTCAGCTTCGGCGCCAGGCGTCCCGCTTCCTCGATGAACTGCGCCACCCGGTGCTCGCCGGGCAGTTCGGCAACGCGGTGCTCTTCCGTGTTGACCTCGGCCATGCGGGCCATCAGCGGTGCCCGCTCGCGTTTCGCAAGATCCTGAACGCTCGTAACGCCGCAGCGCCAGAGGAGCTCGCTCCACTGGCCACCCAGGCCACGCACCCGCATCAGGTCAGCCATGATGGCCCAGGAGCCGACCGTGTGCTCATCGACTTCCGCCGTCCGGCTTACGCGGCTTACACCGTCGCCCGCCGTGCAGACCTCGAGGAGTTCTTCGACCGATGCGATTCCGTCGGCGCGCAGGCGCTTACCAAAGCCCTTGCCGATGCCTTCGATCTCTTCAACCGGGGTGCCGGGATCCTTGTTCCTGAGGGCGGCGAGTTCGGCCTCTAGCTCGGCGATACGCCGGGCCGCCGCGGGGTCTTCCTGCACGACTGTCTCAACGCGTCCTCTGCCGATCAACCAGCCCGCCAGCAGCCCCAGGATGAAGGCAATCAGCAGGAACCAGAAAATCTGCATCAATAAATAATCCATGGCTAGTCCTCTCGTACCCGGAATTCAATACGCCGATTCTGTGCCCGGCCTTCGTCGGTGGAATTGTCAGCGACAGGTTGCGAGTAGCCGTAACCGATCGCGGTCAGGCGACCCGCATCCACGCCTTTGCTGACGAGATAATTAACGACGGCTTCCGCGCGCTGCTGGCTCAGTTCGATGTTGTACTCCCGGTCACCGACCGAGTCCGTGTGTCCCGCAACAACCACGTCGACATTGGGACAGTTCTCGCCGATTTCGACGATTTCGTCCAGCAGCTGTTTGCCTTCCTCGTGCAGCTCGGCGCTGTCGAAATCGAACAGTACTCGCTCGCCGGGTGCCAGGCGACGGTTGTACTCTGCCTGGCAGGCGGCCGCCTCGGCCGACAACGTCGGCACGTCGATGGTCAGCGCGACCGTGTAGCCAAGATTTTCTATGTTGCCGACACCCGCACTGATCCGGTCGGCAACGGCCTGACTGTGCACCATGCCGTCGATGGTGGCCTGGAGATCCGTGGTTGCGACGCAGCCCTCGTCGAGCAGCGCGAGTTCACTCAACATAGCGTCGACGAAGGCGCTGAAATTGCGCGGCGCCCCGGGTGTTGCATCCAATTCGTTAACGGTGTTGCGTCGATGGAACAGTTCATCGATGCGTGCGCTGATCGACTCGATGGCCGCATTGTCCGGCGCACTGCCCGTGGCGGTCACCCGTGAGCCGTCGGTGCAGATTCGAATGGCATAGGGCTGCCCCAGTGCAATCCGGTTATCGACAACGCGGACGCCCCAGACGTCTTCTGCGATCGCTTCGGCCTTGTCGGCGTCGGCTTCGCTCCGCACCGTCCCGGACAGCGTGACGTCCCGGCCGTCGGTCGAGACGACCACGTCGGGGAAACCGCCCTCGGAAATCGCGGTGGCCGTGCGGCTCTGGATATCGGCCTGGATCTCAGGCGCTTTCTCGCGTGCACCAAACTGGTACAACAACAGGAGGAGAAGGAAGGCGACAATGAATGTAACGATGCGCATGGGACGTTCACCCGGTGTGGCGGCGACCGTTCGGTTACTGCCCGGTCTTGTTTCTTTCGATTGACATTACAATATTTGCCCGTCTCGGTCCACGCGCGATTTTACTGCAGTATCGGCGTCGGCTAGACTTCTATGCCAGCGGCGCTCCTGTCGCTTTTCGAAACCTCAACTGATAAGAGAGAGAAGCACATTATGAGAAAAGCATCCAAGCTCGCCCTGATCGTCTTTGCCGCGGCCTTCGCGGTTGCCTGCGAAGACAAGGGGCCGGCGGAAAAAGCCGGTGAGAAGATCGACGAAGCGATGTCCGAAGCGAAGGACAAGGCCGAGGAAGCAGGCGACGCAGTGAAAGATGCGGCTGATGATGCGGGCGACGCCATCGAAGAAGCTGCCGACGACGTCGAGGAGAAACTTACGGACGACTAGGCGGTCGCGTACTCGTCAGCCGTCGTCTCCGGGTTTGCTACCGATATCGGATGCCTTGAGAAGGCGGCTGTCGAGATCTACCACCATTTCGGTTTGCGTCATTGGTACGGCGTCCTGACCAAAGGAGTCGCCCGTGATGCCCGGACCGAATTCCTGCCACCAGGCGCGCGCATCGTCCTGCGTCCATTCGCCTGCTGCCGCGCACGCGTCGAGCATGCCGCTGAGCGCTGCGGCATCCTGAGGCCGCCGCGCGGGATCCTTTTCAAGGCATTGCATCAACACATCCTCCAGATCCTGCGGTACCGGGCGGCCCAGCTTCTCGGAAGGGCGCACGGGCGTGTCATGCAGATGGGATGCGCAGATTGCGACTGCACTCTCGCCCTCGAATACGTGGCGCCCGCTCACGAGAAAGTACCCGACGGCACCGAGTGCATAAATGTCGCTCAATGGGCTGGCTGCATTCGGGCTGCTGATCGTTTCCGGTGCCATGAAAAAGGGCGTTCCAATTACGATGTCCGCCTTGCTTGCGTTGCCGTCGATGGATGCCATCTCCTTGACAAGGCCGAAGTCGACGACTTTGATGACGTCGTAAACGCCGCCCCGTTCGCAGGCGATAAGGTTGGACGGCTTGATATCGCGGTGAACAAATCCCTTACCATGCGCTTCGGCCAGCGAACCGCAGGCCTGGGTCAGGAAATGAATCGTGCGATCGGCCGGCAGCGGTCCGCAGGCCTGCACGAGTCGATTCAAGGTGGTGCCCTCGAGCAGTTCCATCGCGTAGTAAAGCGTACCGTCCGGGGTATGGCCGAAGTCGTAGATGGCGACAGTGTTGGGATGACGGAGCCCGCTGGTTAACCGCACTTCGTGCTCGAAGCGGTCGCGGGCCGCCTCGCTGCGCGCGAACTCCGCATTCATAAGCTTCAAGGCCGTCGGCCGCCGCAGTAAGGCGTGACTTGCGCGGTAAACGGTGCCGTTGCCGCCTTCTCCGACCTTTTCCTCGATGACGTATTGGCCCATTTTCTGCTCGATACGGTCAATCGTCTCTCGCATCTGCCGGCGAATCGAATGCATCGTCGTTGCAAACATGATGCCGGCGATCAGCAGTCCGAGCGCCGACAGGCCGATGACGGACAGGTTGCGAATTCGTACGAGGTTGCCGACCAGATCGGCCCGTGGAACGATCACTGCAGACCAGAACGCGCGGTCGCCGGTCAGCTCAACCTGGTTGAATCCTGCCCACCACAGTTTGGACTCCGGTCCACTAAAGGAGAAATTACCCTCAGGCCGGTCCTCGGCCTCCCAGGTCTCGATCGCCGTGCTGATGGCCGCTATGCCCATATCTTCGATCGGCGTAAGGCTCAGCCCCACGACTTCACTTTTCTCGTCAAATTGTTCGTGGCGCGGCAAGCCAAGGACGCGTTTGTCGTTGTCGAAAATGACACTCATCCCGTTCTCGCTCGGGTGCTGCTGCATCGTGAACTCCGAGACCTCGGTAAGTCGGATATTGAACGCAACCGCTTTCGCGGATGCGGGCGCACCTTCGGCACGCGTAGCGAGCGAGATGCCGGGCTCTTTCGACGTCAGGAGTTCATAGGGCCTGGTAGTGAAAACGGTGCCGGGTTCCATGCTCATTGCGCCCTTGAACCAGGGCCTTTCGGTCGGAGAAACGTCGGTCTGCCGCTCCCACGTCTCCACGACCTCGCCGTTGCGTACGCGCCGCCATTGCGCGACCGTTGGCGCCGTAGCGTGAATGCGGCGCGTCACGAAGCCGTCCTCATCCTCGATGATCACAAACTCGTTGCCGGCCATATCGGCGACATTGATGGAGTCAAGGAGCGCGTATGTATTGATGAAAGGTGCCAGCGCCGCGATGAATTCGTCGTCGGCTGCGGTCGCGAACGGGACACCGTCGACGTCGCCGAGTGCGATCTGCAGGGCCTTGTTGGTGGCATCGACAATCTGTGCGAGATGCTGCTCGGTTGCATCGGCTGCATCGTCGATCAGCGTCGCCGACATGCTTTGCACGAGTCGTTCGTCAAAATAGAGCAGCGCAGCCTGGATCAGTAAAAACGTGACGATCAGCACGATCAGCAACTTGCGCAGCAAGGGTTTGTAGAGGTGCAGAAAACGGGTATCGAAAGTCAGCGTCTTGGTGCGCGTATCCATTGGTTCAGTTCCGTTGGTCGTCGGGCGTTGACGAGTCTGCCAGCTTGTCGGCCGCCGCGTGGAGCGCCTCCGCGACCTCGTCCTTGGATTTTTCCTCGCCGCGCTGCTCGGCGGCGGCGAGTTTCAGGTGCGGCTCCAGCGCCTTCCAGCGATCGGGTGACAAGAGATTCTGCAGGTATTCAGCAGCGGTCCCTTGCAGCCAGCGATCGTCGCTGTGCAAGGCCTTCCAGCAAAGGTCGAGTGTCTCCGGATTATCGGCGATACCGATCAGCAGGAAGACCAGCTCAAGACGCTGCAACATGCGGGGGGCGCCTTTCCCGATCGTCGCTTGACGCGATCCCAGGTTGCGAATCGCAGCGCCGAGCGCAGCATCCAGTTTTTGCCTGTCGATCGTGGCCGTGCGGCTTCGCTGGCGAATGCCGGACAGTGCCTCTGCCGCGCGGAATCGCACGTTCCAGTCACGGTCCCGGAGAGCCGTCAGCAGACCGAACACTGCAATCGGATTGTCGGTGTTGCCGAGCGCGATCGGAATCCGGCGCCGCACGGTCGAGCCGTGCATCGGATCGAGCAAGGCATCGATCAGGATGCCTGCTGACCGCCCTGCGACCGGCCGCAATGCTCGCAGGACGTGCGGGACGAGTTCTTCGTCTCGCAGCAAGCCAATCACGTGAGGCACGGTTTCGGACGTAAGCTCCCGGCTCATCAGGGCCTCTCGTATGCGAGAAGCGTGTCCGCTGCGCAGGTCAGCGATCGACTCGAGCACGGGGTCGCTATGTTGTACCTGCGGCTTGCGGCTGGGAGTAGATTCTGTGCCGACCGGCATTGCCTCCGCGGCCATCTCTGCTGCATCGTCGCCTGACGCCTGTTTCCGGGCGCGCAGGGCCTCGATCTCCTTCAGCAGCGAATCCCTGCTGATGGCCATCTGGGTTTCAGCAACGGTTCGGGACGGCATCGTATCGATCACATCGACGTCTTCGACCTCGAGTTGGCCGGTCTCCAGGTTCTCGGCGAGCTGGCGCGAATAATTGCGTTGCAGCAGGAGGATCAGCAACGCGCAGATCACGGCGAGCCCGATTGCCACGATAAGCAGGAGCGATTCGGTGAAAACCGGCAGCAGCAGGATCACCATGACAACAAAGCCGCCGACGATGTCGCCCGCGCGGTCGGCGCCGACGTCGATCATCACCTTACCGGTGCGTTTCTGTTCCGCCGGGATCGGCGTGTAGAGCACCTCGAACCCGGAGCGGAAAAAGGAGTTGTAGAGCAGGTTGGCCGTGCCGCGCATCAATGCAACGGTGATGAGTGAGCGCACGAACAGCGTCAGCGTGCCGGTCGCGATAACAGCCAGCGGCCAGGCCAGCATCGTGCCGCCGAGCCCCAGCCATTGCAGCGCGCGGTTGCCGACCGCGGACTGGAGCAGGAATCCACCCAGCCCGACAGCCACGTAAAAATACGAGAAAAAGCTGATGAGCTGCTCGTCCGTCAGGCTGGCCGACGCCTCGGCCTTGAGGACGTAGTCGAGCACTGCCGCGGTCGTGGCGATGGCCAGGGCCAGCAGCGCCATCAAGCGGATGAGTCGACTGGACTTGAGGGGGCCGAGCAGGCTGATGCGCTCTTCGCTCCTGGCGCTCTGGCTCGAGGGACCGGCAGCGATCCAGGCGACGGCGGCACCGCAGGCGAGATGCATGCCGGCGAGCATCAGCAGTATCGTGTTGGTATCCGCGACCGCGGACACGGTCTTGGCGAGCAGCCCGCCGGCCAGGCCGCCGAACGTCGAGGCCGCCGCGAGGCGCGCGATTACCTTCTTGGCGGAGTGCGGATCGAAGCGCTCGTTGATCACCGACCAGAAGCCGCTGATCAGCAGGGCATTGACCGCCGAGATCTGCAGGTAGAGCAGCGCGGCGGACGCCTGCGGGTTGATGTCGACCATCTCCCACAAGAGCAGCAACAGGCCGCCACTGAGTAAGAACAGAAGCGGTATCAGCCGTGCCGGGCCGAAGCGGCCGAGCAAACGCGACATCAGGACCACGGCGGCGACCGAGATGGCCGCGCTGACCATCATTATGAGCGGCAAACGTTCGACCGGGAAATGGGTCAGGAACAGCGCATCGCGGGTTGCTTTGCCGGCAATATGCTGCGCGATCAGTGTCGCGACGGCGGCCATCGCGACGAGTGTCAGGATGCCTTCCTTGCGGGCCTGGTCGTTCAACGATTATGCGCCGTACACGGTGTCGGATTGCATGAGCAATGCGGTCGGCTATTCCCCGCCCTGGGAGTGCACACCTTCAAGCAACTGTTGAATCCGCGTTCCGAGCGTCTGGTGCTCGACGGCCGAGTTCACTCGCAGTACGTTGGAGATCAGCATCACCATATAGTCAAGGTCGCGGTCGCCCGCGGGGCTTTCGACGATCGCAAACGAGCTCATGAAGTTCTTGTTGTTGCCGGCGTACGGGCGGCACTCGAAGCCTTCTTCTTCACGGCAGCTGTAGAGTGAACCGGATTTGAAATAGACGGCGGCGTCACGCAGCTGAGGCGACGACGCGTAGCGAATACGGCGCTCGGTGAGGTAGAGCAGGCGTTTGAGCTGGCGACTCGACCACTCATCGACGAGTTCGCCTTGCTCCATGAGGAGCGCCAGATCCATCAGTGTGCGGGCGGTCGCATAACTTGTGCCGGTCCCCGGTACCGTGTTCTTGCCGCCGCGCGTGAAGATGCTGCCCTGGCGTACCTGATCGAGATCGAGTCCATGCTTTGTCAGGGGCTCGTCGAACGTGCGGGCATAGAGCTTCGTCAGTTCGCTTTTCGGCGTTTCCTCGAAAAAGCGTCGGATCTCGGTTTCATCCGGTGCGTAATCCTTCCCGTATTGCCGGAGCAGCATTGCTTCACGCATGACCATGCCAGCCGCCGCATTGGAACTCGGCGACAACATCCAGTCGAGGTATTCCCACAGGGTCGCCCGGTCGCCGATTTCGATGCTGCGCTTGACCAGCTTGCGCGTATCGAGGTCGAAGAACGGCACCTTGTGGTGATCGCGCTGCGAGAACTCGTCGGCCGTCACGATGGTCTGGCGAAGCACGCGTTCCCGCGTCGCGACGTCCGCCCAGGTGTCGGCCAGCGCCTGGAACAGGCCGAGGGCTGCAATGATCTTGCCGACACTGCCGACATTCTGCCGGTAGTCACCACGGTGTTCGGCATAACGGGGGTTATCGGGGTCGCTGAGATCGAGGACGGCAATCCCGTAACTGTCGGCGTTCTCGCCCAGCAGCTGGCGGATTTGCCGCGTGAACTCGGGATCGGACGGCGGTATTTCGAGGTTCTTGTGGCCGGTCAATCGCAGGTCCACCGCACTCGTCGGCAGGAGTGCCCCGTTCGCCGGCTTCGTCCCTTCGATCTCGCCGAGGTTGATCAGGCGATAGGCCTCGAGACGGCGAATGCCGGTGTCGTCGTAGCCGTCGATGGGATACGCGCCGGCGGTCGCGCTGACGAGTATTGCAATGCCCAGTAGTGTGAAAATTCTGCTCTTCATGCTATTCCTCCGGACCGATGATTCTACACGCAAGAATGGTCGCTATGATGAGTGTGAACGCATGTGGCGCCCGACCTGCCGTCGAACCGATCAGGCGGCGCGGTCCGGAACCGAGGCAGGCCTCGGTTAGTCCCTGTGGAGAGTTGAACGTTTCGGTTTCACCACGGAAATCGGCTCCAATCGCGGCCGATGCGATAGCGATCTTAAGCGACGCGATAATAAAAAATAGCCCCTGGCCCGGAGGGCAGGGGCTTTACCTGAAAGCCGTTCGGGCTAAACAGTTTTTCTAGCCGAGGCGGCGACGCAGCGCCAGACCGAGTCCACCGAGGCTGACGCTCAGCGCGCCCAGCAGGCCGATAAGCGGCAGCGGGCTGGCCGTAGTCGGCAGCGATTCGGCAATCGGTTCCGGCGTGTAGGTCGAAACAACGGAGCTCGTGGTTGGCTCGTAGTAGACGATTTCGTGGTCTGCGTCTGAGGCTTGGTGGGCCGTTACGTAGGCCGTCAGTTCGTCGCCGCGCTGGAGTTCGCGCACACGCAGCTTGCGACCGTCGATTTCGACGCGGAAGTTATCCCCTACCTCGTAGGTGTAGGTCGTCCCGTGCGGGTACCGTACGGTCAGGCTGTTACCGCGCGCGCGCACGACGGTCGCCGTGTACTTGTACAATGTGCGGCCATCACCGAGCTCAATCGTTTCATCTGGCGGCTCGGGAAATACGACATCTCCCTCGTTGTACTGGGCGATGGCAGAACCGGATGCGAACAACGCGCCCAGCAGCGCAGCGGAAACGAGGTGTGTCAGCGATTTGAAGTACTTCTTCATGTTTTCCTCCCATAGGAATAGTCAGGACGAAACGGCCGAAAGCAAATGAGATTGACTTTCATGATCCCGAGGTCGTCTTCGCAAACTTTGTAGCAGAATTTACGAAGCATGGCACCACTGGGACTGCTGGAGGTCGTGCGCTATTGCCGGGCGTCGGCTTCATGCAGCTATAATTTTTCCGCCTGCACGATGTAGCGCTGTGGAGCGTCCCCAATAAAGTAAAACGGATAGCATCAAGACGTGCACGTCGGACGGGTCGACGATTGTGACGTTGACGATACGGTACCGGTCGGTACTCCATAACGTTTCAATCTCGATTTCGTCACCCGCACTCACATCCTTGAGTGCGCGGAAATAGCCGTCGCGGTGCGCCGCGATACCGATATTGCCGTCCGCGCCGAGCGGTGCGGTGCCCTTGATCCAACCCGCACCACGGGTTAGCGCAGGCTCTGCCGTATTGTCGAACACGTGCAGTTCCAGCTCGACCGACGGGATCCGCAGGATGCCTTCTGGTACGGCGTTTGCCGATTCCGCCGCGAAGCGCCTGTAGTCGGCGATGCGCTTTTCGGACCACAGGCTCATGTCCGGCGATGCCAGCGATTCCAGGTCGGGGGCAGCCTCCGATTCGGCCCCGGCGCCCGCCAGCGGAATCGACTCGATGTCCTGAACGTCGCCGGCGGTGGTTGCCGACGCTGTTGCCTCGTCGGCGAGTTTCGGCTGCGCCGCCTGTGCCGCACGGAACGAGTCGATCCCGTCTCGATGGCCAAGCGTGGTATCGACACGATGCGCGGCGAAATAGCCCAGCAAGCCGATGCCCGTGACGATCAATAGCACACTGCTAATTGTCAACCAACGCAAAGACACGAAACGAATCCCCCAAAATTTACCGAGTTTTGGACGCACGGTGAACTGTAACAAATTGTACCAACAGGCAATTCTCCACGATTACAGACTTCGGGTTTCCATTTTTGCGCAATTCGGGCGCCCTGCAAAATCGTGCTGGGCACGGGTTCACCCGTCCGTGCGAATCACGAACAGAGTGCAATCGCCGCGCACGCCAATATCAAACGATCGCAGATCATCGCGAACGCGTTCGATAATACCTTCGCAGGGAGTGCCTGTGGCGGACTGCACCAGACCTTCGATACCGAATCGCCGCCGGTTCGGGTCGAGCGAGTCCAGAATTCCATCGGATGCGATCACCAGGCATTCTCCCGGCGCGAGTTGTACTTCCCTCGGGGTTGAGGTTATCGGCTCGGAAGTGAGGCCAACGGAACCCCCGGCGGGACCAAGCCGTTCCGTATCGTCGGTCCCTCGCTTGACGATCTCGTCCCACCCGAGGCTGAGGATTTCGACCCGGCTTCCCGTGCCTATCGACAGCAGGCAGGCGCGCAACGGCGCCAGGCCGGGCTGCTCGTCGATGACGAAGCGCTCCAGCCGTTCGGCAATGTCGACGAGGCTGGCGCTGGCGGCCGCAACGGCGCGGAATTCCGCCCGCAGCTGGCCGCCGCCGATGGCAGCCGCAAGCCCGGTTCCGGGAAAGTCGAACAGGCCGACCGTCGTTGCTTCATCGTTACTGTCGCCGGTGCCAGCCACGGCGTCATAGGATTCGCCGCCCAGTTCCTCGGACGGCTTGTGCCAGACATCGATGCGCAGGCCGGCCGGCGCGGGAATATGCCGCGGCAGATTCTGCTCGTGGATCATCCGAGCGATGCGCAGGTCTTCGCGCGACGCCGTGTACGAATGGAGCGCCCGGCGCTTCCTTTTAAACGTCGCCGACAGATGCCGGATTTCGGCGATGTCAGATTCAACGGGCTCGACCGGTTAGA
>JARRMH010000057.1:0-13499 GCA_037386205.1 Woeseiaceae bacterium
CCGAATTCCGCGACCTCGTGACCGTCCCGAACATCTACATGGTCAACCAGCCGCTCAAGGTCGTGCGCGCGTCCGGCACCATCATCACCGCGGAAGTCTCGCTCGGTTACGACGTGCCTCACGGACGCGCCGCCGAAGTCCTGCGCAAGGCTGCCGCAAACGCGGAGCTCAAGGACGGTTTCGTGCAGGTGCGCGAGCTCGGCGATTTCTCGGTGACCTACCGCGTCGCCGGCCTGCTCGAGGACGTCACGAGCCTGATTTCGGCCCGGTCGCGGCTGCGCGCCGCGATGCTCGATGCCCTGCATGCCGCGGATATCGAGATCGTGTCCCCGACGTTCATGAACACGAGGGCGTTCAGCGAGGATCGCCGGTTCATCCCGACGCCCTCGGCACGCACGGCACCCCACGCCCATTCGACTGCCGAGCAACTCGCGTTCGACAAGGCCGAGGAAGCGGCCTCGGTCGAACGTATCCGGGTCGCGATCGAGCACGTGTCCGAAGAGCTCGAGGCACTGGAGGAGAAACCGGACGGCGCGGAACCGGCCGAGCGGACGGCGCTCGAAGAGAAGCAGGCCCGCCTCGTCGAGGAACTCAAGGTCGCGGAGGAAGCGAGCAAGGCGCGGGAGGCGGCTGAAAAAAAGGGCGATAAAGGCGACTGAAAAGCGTCCCCGCCTCAGTTACGATCCGGGTCCTCGTAGCGCCCGAGGCGCAGGCGCAGATCGTGGATCTCCTGCAACAGGTCGAGCGCCAGCGCGACACCGGCAAGGTTCACGTCGAGGTCGCGCTGCAGCCGGCGTGCCGCACGTACGGTCCCGAGGCACTCGGCGCGGAAGCGCCAGCGGCTGCGCTCGTTGCCGATCGGATCGAGCACGCCCTCGTCGACGAGTTCGATGACCCAGTCGGTGGACACGGAACAGACGCGACAGACCTCGTCGACGGAAAGCTCGTCGCGATCATCGAGCAGCGTGCCCCGAAGTACGTCTTGTGCCATTGCCCTCAGACTCCCAGTTTCTTGCGCGGATTGTAGGAAAGCTCGGATTCCATCTGGCGATACAGCGCCTTCGCCTCATCGGTATCTGCGGGCGGCAGCGTGATATCGGCGACCACATAGAGATCGCCCGGCGGATTGCCCGGGATACCGCGGCCCTTCAGGCGCAGCTTGCGACCGCCCTGGGTCCCGGCCGGGACCTTGAGGTCGACCGGCCCGGCGGGTGTGGGCACCTTGACGCTCGCGCCGAGCGCCGCTTCCCACGGTGCGAGCGGCAGGTCGAGGTAGACGTCACGGCCCTCGACACGGTAAGCGCTGTGCGGCCTGAAATCGATTTCGAGGTAGAGGTCGCCGGCGGGGCCGCCGCCGAATCCCGGCGAGCCCTGGCCGGCAAGACGAATACGCTGTCCCTGGCGTACGCCTTTCGGAATCCGGACGTTGAGCGTGCGGGAACGGGTTGTCACGCGGCCCGCGTCGTCCACCTCGGGCGCCTGCAACGTAATGCCGCGCGTCGCGCCGCGGTAGGCGTCTTCGAGATCGATCGTCACGCGCGCATGGTGATCCTCGCCGGCCGCCTGGAAGCCGCCGCCTGCATGCCCGCCGCGCGCTGGGCCGGCGCGGCTGAAGTCGCGGCCGAACAGGCTCTCGAAGAAGTCGCTGAAATCGGCCGCATCCCCGGCCCCGAAACCGCCACCGCTGCGCTCGAAACCGCCGCCTCTGTGCTCAAAGCCGGAATCCCAGTCGGGCGGCGGCCGGAAATCCTGGCCGGACTTCCAATCGGATCCGAGCTGATCGTAGGCAGCTCGTTTTTCGGCGTCCCGGAGTACCGAATAGGCCTCGTTGACGTCCTTGAACTTCGCCTCGCAGTCGGCTTCCTTGCTGACGTCGGGGTGATATTTTCTCGCCAGCTTGCGATAGGCGCGCTTGATATCGTCCTGGGTCGCGTCGCGCTCGACGCCCATGATCTTGTAGTAGTCCTTGTACTGCATGCACAAGTCTCTTGCGTGATGACTGCCGGCCCCGGCGCAGACCGACTGCGCCGGGGCAACGGAGAAATTCTCTTTCCGGTATGTTGTATCACACGGGCGGCGACCTTCAAACTCGCCTTCGCGGTAACTTTTCCACCCTCACCCGCAGAAATTGGTCACTGTCCCTGTTCTGGTTCTACAATAGGGGTGCAACACAAATTCTAATAAAGAGAGGTGCAAGTGATGACTGCAACGAGCAAGAAAGTAGAAGAACGCAAGGACACCGGAACACCCGTCACCGACAAGGCGCATCGCCTGGCCGAAGAGGCACTCGGAACAGCCGTGGACAAGGCCGGCAGCCTCGAGCGCAAGATGCGGCTCGAGGGCGAGAAACTCGGCGAGCAGGTTAGCGTGGGTCGCGAGGAAGCCGCCAAGCGCTACGATGAGACCCTGAGCGAGGTTGAGAAGTACATTCGCCAGAAACCGGTTGCTGCTGCGGGTATCGCCTTTGCGGCAGGGATGTTTGCTGCGCTGCTCATCAAGCGCTGATCATGGTCCGGGAACAGGACTCGCCAGTGGTCACGGAAGACCCGGGCGAGGAAAGCCTGCCGCAGATGTTCTCCGGCTGGCTCAACTCCCTGGCGCAGCGATATCGCGCGGTCGCAGATCTCGCTTTCGCCGAGACTCGCCTCGCAATCACGACGTTCATGCTGATGATCTTCGTGTCGGTGCTGGCGGCGGGGGCGGTCATTTTTGCCTGGGTGCTGCTGATTTACGCAGTTGCCCAGGTGCCGATCGCTATGGGCTTTTCACGCACCGCCGCAGCACTGATTCTCGTCGTTGCACACGTCCTGCTCGCCTGGCTGCTGTGGCGCTACGCGAACTCACTGGGTCAGAACATGAATTTCCCGGAGACTCGTCGGGTACTGCTTGCGGCAACGGAATCAAACGAAGAGGCTGAAGACGATGGCAGGTAAGCTCAAGACCGAAGTAGAACAGCTTGCCGACGCCGCCATGCAGGCGGCTGCATACGAACGCGAATGCCGCGTCGACCTGACCGCTCGCGCACGCAAGACGGTGCGCAAGGGCATCGTCATCGGCGCTGTCTCGGTAGGCGGGTTCATGCTCGTCTCGACGCTCCTCGATCGCCGGCACCGCGACGAGGACGGCAACAAGCGCGATGATTCACGCGGCGTCTTCGAACGTGCCGGCGACATCTTCATGACGCTCGTCCGCTGGGGTGCGACGGCGAGCCATCTGTGGACACTGGGATTTTCCCCGCAGCAGCCACCCGTCGGTACTCTTCCTGACGCCTGATGTTCACGCGCGGGCGGAAACGACATCCGGTCATGGCCATCGGGCGCCGCGCGGCAAAGAACCGTAAGCCCCTGCTGGACGCGAGGATCGATCCACGACTGGCCGTGCAGGTCGCCTTGCTCGTTCTCGCCGTGCTGTACACGCTCTATTTTGCCCGGGAGCTTGTCGTCCCGATCGTCGCCGCCGTACTGCTGTACCAGTTGCTGCAACCTCCGGTGCAGGCGCTGAGTAATATCGGCCTGCCGCGATCCGCGAGCTCCGCGCTGGTGCTGTTCGCACTGGTGGGGGTGATCGCCGCCGGCGCCCATTTCATGGCCGATCCGGCGGAAGAGTGGCTGCGCGAAGCGCCGGCTTCGCTCGGCGAACTGCGGCGCGAACTGCAGCGCACGGCCGGCGCCCTGGACGAGCTACGCGAACTCGGCGAGGAAATCGATGAACTGGCAACGATGGGCGAAAGTGATCCGTCGGTCCCGACAGTACAGATCCAGCCGCCCGGGCAGCTGCAGGCTATCACGGGCTCGCTGCCCAAAGTCATCGCCGGCGCCCTCCTGGCCTTCGTGACCTGCTTCTTCCTGTTGATCCAGGGCGAACGCCTCGGGCACGCCCTGGTCGCACTCGGCCCGACCCGTCTGTCTCGTCGGCGCATCAGCAACATGATTCGCGGCGTGGGTGCGCAGGTTTCGACGTACCTCACGACCGTGACGATGATCAATATCGGGCTCGGTGTCGTGGTCGCCATGGTCATGTGGGTGCTGGACGTGCCCTACCCGGGCATGTGGGGGGCCCTCGCCGGCATCCTGAATTTCGCGCCCTATATGGGGCCGGCCGTCAACACGTTCGTGCTGACCGTCGTCGGTGTCACCGCGTTCGATTCACTCGGACAGGCGCTCGCCGTGCCCGCAGCCTACCTGGTGGTGACGTCGCTCGAAGGGATGGTCGTGACGCCGATGATCCTGGGCCGCCGGGTGCGCATCGGATCGCTCTGGGCGTTCCTGTCGGTCGTCTTCTGGGGCTGGATGTGGGGTGCGCCCGGCGCCTTGATGGCAGTACCACTGACGGCCAGTATTTTTGTGTTCTGGCAGGCGTTTCGCGATGTGGACCCGTTTCATCACGCACAGCTCGCGGCGGCCGGGAACGGCGCCGTCCCGTGAGCAAGTACCTGACGATCACGCTGTTCAGCGGGATCTTCGGCGCCGCGATCCTGCTTTTACTGACCTTCCTGCTCTGGCCACCCGGCCTGCTGGTCGGCGCCCTGCTCGCGGTTCTGTCCGTCCTGCTTGCCATTGCGATGCTCGTGCACGTCATCGAGCGACGCCACTTCCGCCCGAACTGGCGAGTCCGCCCCGAGGACGAGGAAGGCCTCTCCGAAAGCGAAGTGGCCGAGTTGCGCATGAATGCACTGCTCGAGCGGGAACAGCGCCTCGAGCTGCGCGAGCTCCAGCTCGCGCGGCAGACTCGTGCCCTGCAGATCGCCAACGAAGATTACATCGACATCCTGCAGCCCGACCCACCGGCCGAAGAGCTATCCTTGCTGGTGGAAGCGGACCGCCAGCTCATAGCACTGATCGAACTCGAGAGCCAGGACGCGTTCGACCGCGTGCTCAAGAATCGTTACGCCGCCGAGCACGGGGTCAATACCGCGCTGATCCTGGAGGACACCCGCGCCTTCGTCGAGAAGGTCGCGCACCTGTACTGCCCGGACACCGAAGACCCGCTGTTCGAGACCGACATCGAGGCGATCACGAAGAGCGTGAGCAGCACGGCGCTGCACATGCTCGTCGTCGTCGACGGCTTGCCGATCAACCTGAAATCCTACAACGCGGCGAAGATGTACCGGTTGATTCGGCGCGGGGCATCCTACTACGGGACCTACAAGGCGTATCGCCCCTACGTCGAGCACGGACTGAACGTGCTGCAGGCGGCACGGCTGGCGCTCGGCGTGAACCCGGCCGCGGTCGGCGTCGCCTGGGCTGCCGGAAAGCTGGCAACGCACGGCGCCAGGGCGGTCGGCGAGCGGCTGCTGCAGCAGCGTGCCCTGCAACTCCTGAACGACATCATCCGGGTTATCGGCTTCGAAGCCGCGATGATGTACGGTGGCGACTTCCGGCACCGCGACGCCAACTGGGTGCTCGGCGCCATCCTCGTCAACCTGGAAATCTCCCGGGGCGACGATCTCAGGGGTCGAGATGCCGCGTTGGTCACCCTCTGCAATCTCGCACTGCGCCATGAGTTCGATCGGATTCGCCTGCTCCATCACCTGGCCAAGCACAAGCCGATCGATGTCGCGCGCGTACGCCCCCAGATCATCATGACGCGCATGGAGCGCGAGGACACGGCCACGGTGCTCGTGGAGCATTGCCTCATCACCGAGGTTGATCTCGAAAATGACGCAATTGTCGCTTGGCGCGAAGACGCCGAGACGATACTCGGCGTACCCCTGGACTTGGCCGGGCCGCGCCGAAGAAAGACAGAATCGAAAGGGGTCCGCCGGCGGCTCGCCGGCGCCGCCCGCCGTCTGCCGTTTCGGCGGCACAAGAACGGAAAGAAATAAAGCCGACAGAATCCTTCCCGGCAGCCGTACCTGCGTTCTGCTAAGGTGCACGAAAACATCGGTAAGATTCCCTATGTCGCCGCCCGAAGCTCCGATTGCACCCGCATTTGGCGAAGCTCAGCTCTCCAATTGCGAGCGCGAGCAGATTCACCTGCCCGGGTCGATACAGCCGCATGGCGCGTTGGTCGTTATCGACCCGGCCACGCTCGATACCGTCCAGGCCAGCGCCAACGCGGCCGGGTTTCTCGGTCTGGAAGCGTCACCGGTGGGGCAACCCGTGGCACAGCTGTGCGAGTGGCTGCCCGAACAGATCGAACGCCTGGGCGCCGACTCGTCACGCGAACTGCCGCTGTACTTCCGCTGCCGCATTGGTGCGAGCGGGCGCGAGTTCGATTGCCTGATTCATCGCAGCGCCGACGGCGCTGTCATCAACGAGTTTTTCGCGCCCGGAGCGGGTGACGACATCGCGGAACTCCTGCAGCGAACCACGCAGCAGGTATCGGAATCGACTTCTCTCGACACCCTCTGCAACCGCGCGGCCGAGCTCTTCTACGAGCTGACCGGCTACGACCGCGTCATGATCTACCAGTTCGACCGGGACGGTCATGGCCAGGTCCGTGCAGAAAAGTTCGAAAAGGATCTGGAACCCTTCCTCGGCAACCGCTACCCGGCGACCGACATTCCGCAGATCGCTCGCAAGCTGTATGTAACCAATCGCGTCCGCATGCTCGGTGACGTTGGCTACGAGCCGGTGCCTGTCCAGCCGCGGATGTCGCCGAAGACGCACCGCGATCTCGATATGTCGATGTGCTTCCTGCGCAGTATTTCACCGATACATATTCAGTACCTGAAGAATATGGGCGTCAACGCGACGCTCGTCATGTCGATTGTCGTGGGAGGCGAGTTGTGGGGTCTCGTCGCATGCCACCACTATTCGCCGCGCGTGATCTCTATCGATCTGTGCGCAGCCTGCGAACTCGTGGCCGAGAACATGGCCACGCGAATCACGGCATTCGAAGGCAACGCGCATGCCCACGTCGACTGGTCGGTGCGACGCTTCGAATCGCAGCTGCTCGAGGGCATATCCCGGTTCGGCGACTGGAAGGAGGCGCTGGTCGGCGGCCCCGATTACCTGCTGCGCCCGTTCGATGCCGAGGGCGCCGCGCTGTTCGTGGACGGCGAGGTCTTCACGACGGGCGCGGTACCGGGCACCAACCAGTTGCGCGAGATCCGGCGCTGGATCATGCAGACCGCGCAACGGACCGACGGTCCCTTCGTCCAGACGGCCTCGCTCGGCACCGAGGACGAGCGGTTCGCTGTCAGCAAGGCCGTGGCGAGCGGCGTGCTCGCCGTGCCCATCTCCAACTCGCAGGGCGAGTACCTCGCCTGGTTCCGCCCGGAACAGGTGCGGACCGATACGTGGGGCGGCAATCCGGCGAAAGCCGTGACCATCGGCGACGACCCGTCCGAGCTGTCGCCGCGACGTTCGTTTGCCAAGTGGCAGCAGGAGGTCAAGGGGAAGTCGGTACCGTGGT
Source organism: Woeseiaceae bacterium (assembly GCA_037386205.1). Taxonomy (GTDB): domain Bacteria; phylum Pseudomonadota; class Gammaproteobacteria; order Steroidobacterales; family Woeseiaceae; genus UBA1847. The sequence goes on from JARRMH010000057.1 coordinate 7,360, forward strand.
CGTCGGTCGAACTGAGCACGGCCGAACGCATCGGCCGCAGCGTCGCCGAACTCGTGGTCCACTTCCGCTCCGTGCGCGCACTGATCATCGAGGACCAGCTCAACAGTGTATTCCGGAAGGTGTCCCGCTCGCAGCTGCCGATCGTCATCACCGATGCGCACCGCAAGATCATTCTTGCAAATGAAGCCTTCCAGCAATTACTGCCGCCAGGTACGCCGCAGTTGCAGGGCGCTGACGACTTACCGGGTTTGTTTACGGATGCCGAGCGGTTTCGTGACCAGCTGATCGAGCTCTGCGACCGACAGAAGGAAATCCGGACGGAGGCGCAGATGCGGCAGCGCTCCAGAGAGCCGCTCGCAATGCTCGTGCGCGGCGACCCCGTCTTCGTCGCCGAGCGCCGCGTTATCGGTTACGTCCTGATGTTCTCTGACCTGTCCGAGCACCGTGCCGTGCGGAAGGCGCGGCGCGATTTCCAGCGTACTATCGAACAGCAGGCATCGAGCGCGTCCCGTGCGTTCTCGCGCCTCACCCTGAACCAGCGCGAACTCACCTCCACGGTCGTCGGCAACGCGAAACACGCCGCGCTCGACATCACGGACGGGCAGGACGTGCATCGCATTCCCGAACTGCTCGATTCGGTGCGCCGGTCGATGGAACGCTCGCTCGAACTCGTCGATCACCTGGTCCCCGGGCCCGCGGAACCGCCGTCGTCCGACTGAGCCCCGAGGGAGGCCAGTTCCTCGGATACCGAAATATTCAGCCGAAATGCCGCAATGGCTTCGTCGACGATGGCATCGACCTCGTACCTGTCGTTGGTAATCGCATCGAGCGCTGCTATGTAGCGCGCCTTGTAGGTGCCGTGACTGCCGTCCAGATCGAATTCATAGAAGCGCATCGCGGCCGCCGGCAAGCCGGGCTTCCTGGACAGGAGGCGGCGCAGGATCTGCCCGCCACTCAGGTCGCCGAGATACCGGGTATAGCAATGCCCGGCGATCCGGCAGCCTCCCGTACCTTGCAAGGAGCGGAGCCGATGTTCGTATTCGCGACCGGCATCGGTAAGCGGCAGGTCCGCCCACTGATCGCCGGAGATGGTCGCAAGATCAGCGCGGATTGCACTGGCGCGATACAGTCGCGGATCGCGAATCGTCGCGACCGGATGGCTGTCGGGGAGACTCGCGAGTTGCCGCTCCATCGCCTCATAGGCCGGAAGCAAATTGCGCAGCAGCAACGCATAGTCGGTCTGCGATGCATTCCCTGAAAGCAATGTGCGAATCAGGCCCGAGCGCTCGGCCTGCTCGTGAAGTCGCCGGGTCGCGGCGCGAAGCTCATCGATCAGCGATACGCGTGTTGATGTGGACACGAGCCCCCCTGCTGCACTGCCGCAAACGACAGTGTAGCAGGCGCGCTACGCGGGTCGGCGCTCGCGCGTTGGCTTACTCCCTGGCCAGTGTCGGATAGGCCGCAACCGCAGGTGCTCCGCCGAGCGGTTTCTTCTGGAGTTCTGGAACGAGGCCGTGTTGTGACAGTACGTGCAATTGGCGTCGAGTGCCGACGACAGGTGCATCATCAGGCTGTACGTCGCCTCCGTCATCTGGATCGAGGCGCCGGGCATGTCTCCGGGGAACGCATCCTTCGGCACGACGCGCACGTTCGCCGTTTCACCGGACTCGAGGAATGTCGACAGCGGATCGACGGGCAGCGACGCCAGACCGACTTCCGGTGCCGGCGCATTCTGGCCTGCCCTGTTACCGGCAAAGGTCGCCATTGCGGACTCGGTGGCGGGCGTCTCGAACCAGATGTACTCGGGCACGGCCTTGCCGCGGTGGCAGGTGTAGCAGTTCACGCCGTTGTCGCCGACATGCGCGTTCCACTCGCCGTTGATCGCCTGGTTCATCTGGATCATGCGTCGCGAGACGACCTTCGTGTAGACATCGTCACTCGCAAGATTCTCAACGACGTGGCAGTAGTTGCAGCCTTCCTCGGGCGACACCCACCGGGTCATTGCCGTCATCAGGCGCGTGAACTCCGGAACGGTCAGGTGGCCGAGCACCTGCACGTTTTCATAGACTTCGCCGGCTGTCGCGCCGACCGCGGGCAGCGGCTCGAGGTCCGCGGGGTAAACGTCTGCCGATCGGGGATCCCGCGGGTTCTGGATGTCGGCCATGCCGGTGCCGCGATAGCCGGTTTGCTGTGACTCGACCGGGGGGCGCTCGCAGCCGACCAGCGCAACCAGTGCCAGGGCCGCCAGGCAACGTGTCAGAAGGACGTGTAATTGCATGATGGTCTCCTGTTTACGGGGCCGGGTCGGTAATGGCCGGGGTCGCCTCCGGGTAAGGCGGCACGAGACCGTGCTCCATACCCCACAGGTACCAGTTGTCCACGACGGTACCCGTGATGAGGATGCCGATGCCGCCGGTCAGCGGGCAAAGAACCGCGAACCACCACGCCCAGCGGTGGATCGACTCCATCGTGGCGTTGAAGCCCATGGTCCAGCGCCAGAACAGTGCACCGCGCTCGGATGCCGTGCCGCGATCGGTGATTTGCTCGATTTCACGATGCCCGCCGAAACGGCCGACCGCGAGGATCGTGCCGCCGTGCATTGCAAACAACAATGCAGAGCCATAGAGGAACGCGATGGAGAGCATGTGGAACGGGTTGTAAAAGAGGTTGCCGTAACGGATCGAGAACGCCGCGGTCCAGTCGAGGTGCGGGAAGATGCCGAACGGTACGGCTTCCCCCCAGCTGCCCATCAGCACGGGCCGGATGAAACCGAGCACGAGGTACAGCCAGATCGCCGAGGCAAACGCCCAGGCGACGTGCGTGCCCATACCGAGCGCCCGCGCCCGCCGGTACATCCGGACCCACCAGAGAATGATCGAGGCCGTCAGGAAAAAGCCTGCCATGAGCCACCAGCCGCCCTCGTTGAGCGGTGGAATTCTGAGCCCGTACTCGGGTGATGGTGGTTCGAGCGCGAGCCACGGCAACTGCCGAATGAACTGGACGGGATCCCAGTTCACCGAGGCCCACATGTTCAGGCCGATGATCTCGATTGCGATGAAGCCGCATATCAACGACGCCACGCCTGTGAAGCCGAGGTAGATCGGGCCGATCTGGGCGTCGCCGATCTTGCCGAGCCAGTAGGAAACGCGCGCCTCTGCCTGCCGCCCCCAGCTGTCGTCATACAGAGGGACGCCGGGGTCGGTGGGCCCGTGAACCTGGCTCCGTGTGAAGATATTCTGGTATTGAGCCATGACCTCGTACTCCTATGACCAGATTGGCAGCGCGAGCCACCAGTTCCACCACTCGGGCCAGCCGCGTGTCCAGAACGGGCCGCTGATGATGATGCAGATCGCGCTCCAGAAAGCCGCGCTCATGGCCAGGAACAGGCCAAGCCGGTGGATGCCAAGCGAGCCGATCGAGTAACCGATCGTATCGCGGAAGAATGCGTTTTCGTGTTCCGTGGTCTTGACGCGCTCGCCCTTGGCGGGGTTCGCGCCGGACAGGATCGCGGAGCCGTGCAGCGACAATGCCAGTGCCGTCGTGAAGAAGAAGCTGACGGCCAGCATGTGCGCCGGGTTGTAGTGGAAGTGCAGGTACTGGTAGCCCGTGTTCGACACCCAGTCGAGGTGACTCATGATGCCGTAAGGGAAACCGTGCCCCCATGCTCCCATCAGCACGGGCCGTATGACGACGAGGCTGACGTAGGCGAAAATCGCGACGCCGAAGGCGATCGGGACGTGGTAGCCAATGCCGAGCTTGCGGCAGATCTCCACTTGCCTGAGCGCCCAGGAGGAGAAGGCGCCGATCGCGCAAAACGTGATCAGTTGCCAGAGCCCGCCTTCGGCCAGCGGCGCGAGTGCCAGTCCGTAGCTCAGGTCAGGCGGCGCGATGTTAATGCGCCAGACGTTCCAGGTCGGTCCGAGTGCCGCTCCCCAGAGAATCAGCCCGACGCCGACCAGGGTGAAGAAAATCGTCGTCACACCGAAGAAACCGACGTAAAACGGGCCAACCCAGAAATCGAACAGGTCGCCGCCCACCAGGGTTCCGCCGCGAACGCGGTATTTCTTTTCAAAACTCAACATTGCCATCGTTGTTCTCCCGGCTTATGGAACGGCTTTCGCCGTTGCCGGATCCATGTTGTCGCAGTGCAGCGGACGGGCCGAATTTCCATTTCCGACACCGCCCGCTAACTTCTGAGCGGCAGATGCCTCAGACGAGATGTCTGACGCTGCTCTGTCGTTCCGTGTAGGCAGGAGCCGACTGCTGCATTTCGGGCACAGCCGCCGCCTGCGAACCCTCAAGCCAATTGAATCTGTCGGTACTCAACAGAATGAAATGGATCAAGAGGGCTAACACAAACAGGAACGTGAACAGCGCGATCAGCGTCCGCCGCGGATCGAATATCTTCCATATTCGCCACATAGTGTTTCTCCTTATGTGAATCGCGCCAGGACGCCATGAGCGACGCTATTGAAGCCGTCAGTCAATGCCGCATACCCTTCTGGTCCCGGCAACCATGGTCGCCACTGCCACACCAAGAAGTGGGCAACAATGGCGATGACCGTGAAGATGATGAAGCTCACCACGAAGAGGCGGTGAAACTCCTGTGCTTCACGATCGGTCAGGCCCGAAAGGGACTTTCCTTCATCATTAGACATTGGTTGGATTCCTCATGTCTGGCCTATTGGCCTTGGTTACCGTAACCACCCGTACGGCTGGGCGTGCGCAACGCTTCCGTGTCACAACACAAATGATCAAAATCCGCTCAGCGACTGGCCGACGATGACGTTGGCGATTGAGTTCGCCTCGCGTACGGCCGACCGATAGCCACCCGCCCCGGGCGACCAGGGCTGCCAGTGCCAGCGCGTTAACTGCGCGATGACTGCCACCGGCAGGATCGCCACAAAAGAGACGACCCACAGGCAGCGGCAATACCAGCGTTCATTGCTCCTCGAAAACTTCGCTTCGACTCGTGTGTTCACTTTGCTTCTCCTCTGCTCCCGCGACGTCAGGCTGCGTTGAGCCGACGTCCCGATTCACGCACGGCTTGCCGTACGTGCTCGCTCGCGACGCGCGTATCCCCGGCATCGCGTGCTGTTTTTTCCGCGGCATCGCGCAATTGCTTGGCTGCCGAAATGCGTACCAGGACCGGCTTCTTCGCGACCGCGGATGACAATTCCTGCTCGGCTTCGTCGTCCCACGGCAACGCTGCGCGCAACCGCGACTGCGTCGGTTTGCTCGCATCGAGCTGTGCGCCGAGCGGCAAGATGTTGAACAGCGCATCGAACAGCGCGTTGCAGACTTCCTGCACGACGTAGGTCGCACCGCCGAAACCCATGAACGGGGTGCCGGTATGACGTCGTATCGCCGCGCCCGGGAACGACGCCGGTATGAAGATCGCGTTCAGGCCGGCCTCGGCGATGTACATGCGTTCGTTGTAGCTGCCGAAAACCACCAGCGGGTTGCTCTCCTGCAGCGCCTCACGCACTGACTGGTTATCCGGCTTCACGCCGGCCTTGCGCGACGCACTGAAAACGCAGGGCATGCCCATGTCGTTTTCGAGAAAGTTTTGCAGACCGCGGGTGTGGGTCTCGTTGGCGACGATCGCGAAATTCGCCGTACCGAAGAAATCCTGCGTCACCGAGCGCCACAGATCCCACAGCGGCTTGACGGTCGTGTGCTTCTCCTGCTCGATGAACGGTTCGGGATCGAGATCGACAAGTTCACCGAGTTCGCGCAGGAAGCTCACGGTGCTGTGCAGACCGATTGGCGCCTGCAGGTACGGCCGGTCGAGCGCCTCGCAGAGCTGGCGGCCGAACTCGCGATACATGCAGATGTTGACGTCGGCATTGCCGAGTTGGCGGATGTCCTTGAGCTCGCTGCCGAGCGGGAACACCATGTTCACTTCCGCACCGATACCCTCGACCAGGCGCCGCACCTCGGCGAGGTCCGAGGGCATGTTGAAGTAGCCGTAGATCGGCCCGATGATATTGACGCGCGGCTTCTCACCGGCTCTGCGTTTCCTGACCGCGGGCACCTTGCCTTTCTTGGGACCGAACTCGGTCCACAGCCAGTACAGTGCGCGATCGGCACTCTCCCACTGATCCTCGTCGATGGTGCGCGGCAGGAAACGCTTGATC
>JARRMH010000057.1:13588-27095 GCA_037386205.1 Woeseiaceae bacterium
CCGGTGACGACGATTGGCAGCTCGTGCGGCGGCAAGGCATCCGTGTAGTGCAGTACGGACGTGACGGGCAGGTTCTCGCAGCCGACCGGGCCGTCGATGATCACCTGCAGGCCCTTGATCGCCGTGAACACGTACACCGATCCCCAGTAGCCACCCGCGCGGTCGTGGTCGAGTACCAGCATCAGGCTGCCTCCCCGCTCTTGTTACAGAAACGTGCGGCCGATGCCCGGTCCCAGACGCCGCTGCGCTCGCCCTGACCGACGCCCTCGAAGAACGCGTGCATCGCGTCGAAGCGTTCTTTCTGCCCCAGTGCGGAGTTGATGATCTGCGCCAGTGCGCCGGGGCCGGCCGGTCCGACAAGCGGACGTGCGGATATCAGGTTGGTGAAATACAGTGCGGGTGTCGCGTTTTCCTTGGCCTTCTGGACGACCGGTGTCGTGCCGATAGCAAGATCCGGCTCGTATTTGCGTACGGCCGCGAGGTCCTGTTCGAGCGAGGCCCGGAACTGAACCTCGGCACCGCGTGCCTCGAGCCATTCGCGGTCGGCATCCGACCATTCAGTCTTCGGGCAGGCCGTGCCGACGTACGGGACGTCCGCGCCGCACTCGATCAGCAAGCGCGCGACGAGCAGCTCGGATCCTTCGTAACCCGTGATCGTGATGCGGCCGTTGATCGGCGCCGCCTCGATCGCGCCCGCGATGGCGGGCAGGACCTGGTTGCGGCCCTTCGTGATCGCGCCTTCCGAGACACCGTGTGCCTTGCCGATCGCTTCGAGCCAGGCGGCCGTCCCTTCATAGCCCACCGGCGCCGAGCCGACGACAGGCCGGCCCGCTGCCTGGAATTCGCGAATCGCAGCCGTGTAGAACGGATGGATCGCGGCGACGACCGCGCCGTCGAGCGCCGCATACAGCTCCCGCCATTCGCGTGTTGGTACGACCGGCCCGGCGGCCAGGCCGAGCGGCTCCAGCAGCTGGCCGATGATGACCGGATCCGCCGGAAACATTTCACCGAGCAGCGTGACGGTCGGTTTTTCGGTTTCGAGGTTGCTGGGCGCCTGTACCGGTCCGCTCTCCACTTCCTTGCGCGCGTAGTTGAGCATGGCCCCGGCAAGGATGTCCTTGGCCTCTGCATGCGTTGGTACGCCGAATCCCGGGACGTCGATGCCGATGATGCGCACGCCGTCGATTTCCTTCGGCAGCATCTGCAGGGGCACGCCCGAGGCGGTCGGCACGCACAGATTGGTCACGACGATCGCGTCATAGTGTTCCGGGTCGGCCATTTCGTGGACGGCGTCGCGGATGTCTTCGTACAGCTTGCCCGTAACCAGGGTCTCGGAGTTGAAGGGCACGTAGCCGACGGTGCGGCGAGCGCCATAGAAATGGGAGGTGAAGGTCAGGCCGTAGACGCAACAGGCCGAGCCGGACAGGATGGTCGCGGTGCGGCGCATGCGCAGGCCGACGCGCAGTGAGCCGAACGCCGGGCACATGCTTTGCGGACGATCGTGCGGCCCTGTCGGGTAGTCCTCTGCATAGCGATCGAGAACATCCTGTTTGCCGGCCTTGGCGGCGGCCGCGCGCAACTCGTCCTGCGCGTGGCAACCCCCTTGCGGCGTCTTGTTGGTATGTTCGCCGATATCCTGCATGTCAGATGTTGTCGTAAACGACCTCGAGTGATGGGCGTTCGACGAGATTGCCACCGCACATTTCCTCGGGCGTTGCCGGGTCGAGTTGTATGCCGCGGCCCACCTCGTCGCTGTCGAACAGGCCGAGCAGACCGTCGTGATCGAGCGGTTCCGGGTGCAGCGGTGGCGCCTCGGCGACATTGGTGGCCAGTTGTTCGAACAGTGGCGCCCACTGGCCGCCGGGCTTGCCGACGATTTCGTAATTTGCGCTCTTGCGGCGAATGTCCTCGTCGGCGGGGATCGCCGACAGGACCGGGATGTTCACCGATTCGGCGAAGTGTTGTGCCTCACCGGTGCCGTCGTCCTTGTTGATGACCATGCCGGCGACACCGACGTTGCCGCCGAGCTTGCGGAAATACTCGACCGCGGAGCAAACGTTGTTGGCGACATAGAGTGACTGCAGGTCGTTGGACGCCACCACAATGACCTTCTGGCACATGTCGCGGGCGATCGGCAGACCAAATCCGCCACAAACGACGTCGCCCAGGAAGTCGAGCAGCACGTAGTCGAAATCCCAGTTGTGGAAGCCGAGCTTTTCCATCAGTTCGAAGCCGTGGATGATGCCGCGACCGCCGCATCCCCTGCCGACCTCGGGTCCGCCCAGCTCCATCGCGAACACACCGTCGCGCTTGAAGCAGACGTCGCCAATGGCGACTTCCTCGCCCGCGCTCTTCTTGCGCGACGAGGTCTCGATGATGGTCGGGCAGCTGCGCCCGCTGAACAGCAGCGACGTGGTGTCGCTCTTCGGATCGCAGCCGATCAGGAGCACCTTCTTGCCCTGCTGCGCCATCATGTAGGACAGGTTCGACAACGTGAAACTCTTGCCGATGCCGCCTTTGCCATAGATCGCGATGATCTGTGTTTCCTTCGTGGCCTCGCCCGTATGCGGCGGCTCCGGTGGCGTATCCGCTTCCTCGCGCAGCGCATCGCGCAGGCGGATCTGCGGATCGACCCGGTGCTCCGACTTCTGGTTCGTTTTCAGCATGTATCGGTTCTCCAGTCGAGGACCATCTTCAGGCAGGCCGGATCGGTGAATGCGGCCGGGTAAGCCGACGCAGCATCGCTCGCTGCGGCGCGATGGGTGATGAGATCGGCAAGCGAGAGGCTGCCGGTGGCGACGAGTTCGTTGACGGCGGTGAGGTCGGGACCCTGCCATTCCGCGGCGACGCGAATCACCGTCTCGCGCAGGAACGCCTGCGGAAAGACAAAGGAAAGCGGCTGCGAATAGAAGCCGGCGAGAATGATTTCGCCATGCCTCGCGAGCTTCGGAATCAGGGAGTCGAGGATCGCGGCATCGCCGCTCACGTCGATCGCACACCGGTAGTCGCTGCGCTCGTCCACATCGGGATGGATGACGGTGTAGCCGTTTGCGCCACGTTGCCTGAGCGGGTCGATCTCCCACACGGTCGGCGCGCTGTCGTATCGCGCCATGACCAGTCGCGCCAGCAGACGACCGAGGACGCCGTGGCCGACGATCAGGTCCGGCGGTTCCTGCGTCGAGTTCGGCAGGTTCAGCGCATGGTGGGCCGTGGCCGCGAGCGCGAGTAGCGTCGCTTCCTCACCAGCGGCGTGCGGTAACGGGGTCGCCTTGTCGCCATCGACGACGAGCCGGGACGCCGCGCCGCCGAACAGTCCGCGGACCTCGCCGAAACACCTGGCGCCGGAGACGAACACACGCTCGCCGACACGGTTCCCGGCGCCCGGGCCCGCCGCGACGATGCGGCCGACGGTTTCGTAGCCCGGCACGAGCGGATAGCCCATGCCCGGGAAGTGCGGCATGGCGCCGTTCCAGAGAAGTTTCTCGGTTCCTGTGCTGATGCCGCTCCATTCGACCTCGACCTGCACCTGGCCGGCCTCCGGCGGTGGCAGATCGAGCTGGCGCATCGAGAGGTGCTGCGGATTTTCGAACACCACGGCCCGCGTGGTGTGTGCAGTCAGCGGGTCCTTCTCGAGCTTCACGTCAGGCAGGCTCAACATAAAGTGTCAGTCTACTCTGACATCATGAAGTGTCAAGTAAAATATACAGTCAGCCCGGATTGTCAGCCCGGATCACGCGACTGACGATCCGCGACATGGGCGAAGACAGGCGGATATTTTCGAAACCGGCGGCTTCGATGCGCGCCGTCAGTTCGGCCGGCGTACGCGGCCGGCCCTGCCCCATGGCCAGCAGGTACACGCTGAAGTAGGCCTGCACCAGTCGTCCGGCCGCGTCGGCGCCGGCCATTGGTTCGACGACCAGCAGGCGGCCGCCTGGCACCATCGCGTCGCGGGTAGCCGCGAGCAGGCGGGCGACAGCGGCGTCCTCGTGATCGTGGAGGATGCGTATCAGCGTGGCGCAATCGTGTCCCGTCGGCAGCGTATCGCGCAGGACATCGAGGCCCACCGTATCGATACGCCCCGCGAGACCGGCACGGGCGATGTTCTCCCGGGCGAGCGGGATCACCGCGGGCAGGTCGGCCACGGTTACCTGCAGCGTCGGCCAGCGCCGGGCGACGGCGATCGCGAAGGTACCGTCGCCTCCCCCGATATCGAGCAACCGCCGACTGTCCCTGAACGACACGTCGTCAACAATCTGTGCGGCGATCATCGACTGCGAGGCGGCCATGGTTTGCGAGTAGTCGATAACAGCATCGCCCTGCGTCTCGGCCGGCCGATCGCGATCCGCATAAGCCCAGTAACGACGCAGGTTATCCGCGTCACCGGACCCGGCGACGAGCGCAACCGGGTCGGCGAGATCGCGATAGAGCGCATCGTGATGCAGGACCAGGCGCGCCAGGCCTTCATTGTCGTTGAGCGCGGCGCCCAGCGGCCCGAGTGCATAGCGGCCACCGCTGCGCACCTCGACCAGATCGAGCGCGCTGGCAGCGTCGAGTAGCCGGGCAAGCCGCTGGCGCGGCAGGTTCGTCGTGGCCGCGAGTTCAGCGGCGCTCCTGGGGCCCTTCGCGAGGCGGCCCGGCAGGTCGAGCCGGACGCACGCGACCAGGACCTGGCTGTGCACGAAACCGCTGCAAAGGGTAAACAGACGCCTCGCCTGCCTGTTCGCAAGCCATTGGGTAATCTTGGATTTCTCGGCCCGCGAGCGGAATTTCGGGTCGCCGGCGAGGCGATTGCGAAAGTCTCTAATCCACTCGCTCGGGCGCAAGGAAACCGCGGGCCACGATCAGGCGGCGCGCCGGCGGCTCAGCGCATACTGCATGAACTGGTGCGCCTCGCGCTGGATATGGTCGCACAACGCCGCGCGGCCCGGGCAGTCGGGAACGACATCAGCAGCTGCCTCGACCAGCTTGCGCAGCCGTCGGCTCGCGCGCGAGAAACCGAGTTTCGAGATCGAGTTGGGACGTTTCTTCGCCTGGTCCTGGCCGACCGGCTTGCCGATGACCTCCGGATCGCCGTAGCGGTCGAGGAAGTCGTCGGCGACCTGGTAGGCCTCGCCGAGGTACTCGCCGACGCCGAGCCACGGTTCGTGATCCGCGCCCGCTGACGCCGCGCCGGCCATCGTCGCCGCCGCGAACAGTGCGCCGGTCTTGGATCGATGGTAGAGCTCGACCTCGACGTCGGACTCGCACTCCCAGGCCTGGCCGGAGACGATCCCGGCCGGCAGGCCGACCCCGTTGCCGACGATATCAATCAGCGCACCGAGACGCCGCGGCTGGTCCACGGACCCGTGCGCCAGTGCCTGGAACGCGAGCACGATCAGGGCATCGCCCGACAACAGGGCGAGCGGCACGCCGTAGGACACATGCACACTGGCCTTGCCGCGACGCAGCTCGGCGTCGTCGAAGGCCGGCATGTCGTCGTGCACGAGCGAGGCACAGTGCAGCAGCTCGATGGACACGGCAGCCGCGTCGGTGACCGTCGGCCGGTCTTCCCCGCAGGCCGCCGCGACCGCAAGGCTGATGCGAGGACGGATACGGTGACCGCCCGGAAAGACGGCATAGTGAATCGCCTGTTGCAGATTCGGCGGGCAGCGGCTGTCGATGAATTGCCGCATGGCTTTTTCGAGGGCGCTTTCGATACGCGCATCGGCTGTCATCCCGTCCTCCCTGCTTGAAGTGTCAATTGCTGTTGTCACCTAAGATGTCATGTAGAATAGACACCTTGGTTATGGTCGTCAACAATAAAAGGGGTGTCCGTGCCCGCCGGCCGTGACGATGCCGTCGTGGTCGGGGCCGGTGTCGCCGGTCTCAGCGCCGCGATCGCGCTCGCGGCGGCCGGGTCGCAGGTTTCGGTCGCAGAGGCTGCCCGGCATCCCGGCGGCAAGATCCGCGCCTGGCGCGACGGTGATGCGGCTGTCGATGTCGGTCCGACCGTGTTCACGATGCCGTGGGTGTTCGACGAACTGCTCGCGGCGGCGAACACGAGCCTGTCAGCCGAGGTGCGGCTTGAACCGCTGGAGGTTCTTGCACATCATCGCTGGCCCGACGGCACCACGCTCGACTTGTATGCGGACCACGCGCGGACGCGCGATGCGATCGGGGACTTCGCCGGCCGCCAGGCCGTCGCCCAGTACGAGTCCTTTTGCCGGCAATCGCAGCGCATCTTTGATGCCCTGCGCGACACGTTCCTGACCCGGTCGCAGCCGGGCCTCGTAGGCCTGATTCGCAACACGGGCGCGGCGCGTATCGGCACGCTCTCCGGGCTGCAGCCTTTCCGCACGTTGTGGGATGCTCTCCAATCGCAATTCGACGATGCGCGCCTGCGCCAGCTGTTCGGTCGTTATGCAACCTATTGCGGCTCGTCCCCGTTCGCGGCGCCCGCGACCCTGATGCTGATCGCGCATGTCGAACGTCTCGGTGTCTGGCGCATCGACGGCGGCATCGCCGCCCTGGCGGCCGCGCTCGAGCGGGTCGCGATACGGCTCGGCGTCGCGTTCGAGTACGGTCGTCCCGTGCGCCGCATCCGCATCGCCGGGCGCCGCGTCAGTGGCGTCGAGCTCGACGACGGTCAGCACATCGACGCAAACCGCGTGATCGTCACGGCCGATACCAACGCCGTAGCGAGCGGCGCGTTCGGCGCGGACCTATGCGAGGCGGTTGCGCCGACACCCGCCAGGCGGCGCTCCCTGTCGGCGATAACCTGGGCCGGAACAGCACGCGTCGAGGCCGACGCCCTCGCCTGCCACAACGTCGTGTTCTCGGACGATTACGCAGCCGAGTTCCGGCAGCTGTTCGGCCGCCGGACAATCCCGAATCCGCCGACCGTATACCTGCATCTCCCCGACCGGGGCGGCGCGGCCCACACGGCCGGACGCGAGCGCGCCTTCATGTTGATCAATGCGCCGGCCGACGGCGACGCCGCCGCGCCATCCGATCCACAAGCGGCGGCCGCCGCAGTGGTGCGCCAGCTCGGTGCCTGCGGCATCACCCTGCCGGCGGGGCTCGACGAACTCGACGCCACGGGCCCGGCCGATTTTCACCGCCGTTTCCCCGCGACCGGCGGCGCGCTCTACGGACCGGCGACCCACGGCTGGCGTGCCGCGTTCCGGCGACCCGGCAACCGTACGTCGATTGCAGGATTGTATCTTGCGGGCGGCTCCGTGCACCCGGGCGCCGGCGTACCGATGGCGGCTCTGTCGGGACGGCTCGCCGCAGCGTGCGCCGTCGACGACCGGCACCGCAACCGGCGGGCGGCAACGAGGATCGCATCGTGAACGACACCGCGTTTCCGGCGTTTACGACCCCGGTGCCGGAAACCGGTTACCGCTGGTGGTATGTCGACGGACTCAGTGACTGCGGCCGTTATGGCATCGTCGTCATCGCATTTATTGGCAGCGTGTTCTCGCCTTATTACTTTGCCGCACGCTCGCGCGGCCGCGGCAATCCGCACGATCATTGCAGTATCAACGTCGCCCTGTACGGCCCGCGCCACAACCGCTGGGCCATGACGGAGCGGGACGGCCGCTCGCTGCAACGCAAACCCGACTGCTTGCGGATCGGCCGCAGCAGGCTCCTGTGGCACGACGATGGGCTCGTCATCGAGATCGACGAGCGCTCCGCGCCGCTGCCGCGCAAGCTGCGCGGAACGATCCGGCTGCAGACCCGGCAGCTTTTCGATCAGCCGTTTACACTGGACCCCGGGGGTCGACATACCTGGCAACCAATCGCGCCGGCCGCCCGCATCGAGGTCGACTTCGAGGCCCCCGGTATCGGCTGGCAAGGCGAAGGCTATCTCGACAGCAACGCGGGCCAGCGGCCGCTGGAAGATGATTTTCGGCGCTGGGACTGGTGCCGCCTGGGATCCGCGCAAGGCGTGCATATCTGTTACGACGTCGTCGGGAGCGACGATCGGCATCGGTCGCTGGCCCTGCTGTGCCGTCATGACGGTCGCATCATCGAACAGGACACGGCCCCACGCCGCGTGCTCGGCCACACGGGCTGGCGCATACACCGCGAAACGCGGTGCCCGGGCACCGCGCGTGTCGCGGCGACGCTCGAGGACACGCCGTTCTATGCGCGTTCGCGCCTGGAGGTCGACGACGGCCCCGAAAGACATCACGCCATGCACGAGTCATTGTCGCTGGAACGATTCACGAGGCCCTGGGTCAGGCTCATGCTGCCGTTTCGCATGCCGCGTATCACGCGACCGGTCTGATCAGGCCTCTGGCGGACCGTTCTCATCCCGGGAATCACGTTGCTCGTCGTTATCCGGGCGCGGTGTGCGCAGGAGCTCCCATACCGCGAGTGCGAGAACCACACCGAACGCGAACAGGAGTTCGATCAGTGCGAAGTCCATCGTGGCCATCTCATGGTTCGGCGACCGCGTCGATCAGGAAGCGCACTTCGCTCAGCGGCGGCGCCGCGTCCCGGGCCCGGCCCTTGCCCGCGCGGCGCAGCGCGGATCGCAGGAGCGTGAGCTTGCGCCGGCCGGGTACGATCGTACGGTGGGTCACCGAATCGTAACCGTCGCGCGCCAGCTGGTGACCGATTTCGGCGTAGATCATCCGGGCCGCGCCGATCGCCGGGCGGCAGGCTCCGGGCAGGTTCGCAATGCCCCACTCGGAACGCGCATAGAGCACGTCGGCGCGTTGCAGCAATTCGGCAATCACGCCGGCAAGCCGGCGATCGAAGGTCGGGTTGGCGAGAAACCTGTCCGCATCGATACCCGCCTCCGCCAGCGCATCGCGCGGCAGGTAGAGGCGGCCGCTGGCCGCATCCTCACCCACGTCGCGCGCGATATTCGTCAGCTGCATCGCAACACCGAGATCGCAAGCGCGGCTCAGCAAGCCCGGCCGCCGGACGCCCATGATCAGGGCCATCATCGATCCGACTGTGCCCGCCACCCGCGCCGAGTAAGCGTAGACATCCGACCAGCTCCTGTAGTCGCGACTGCTGACGTCCCAGGCAAAACCTTCGAGCAGCGCCGCCGGCAGCGTATAGGGGATGTCGAAGCGCCGGACCACGTCGGCAATGGCATGGTCGACCGCCGAATCCCGGGGTCGGCCCGCATAAATGTCGCGCAATCTTGCATGGAGCTCCTCGAGCGCGTGGCGCGTCGCCTCCGGGCCAGGACTTTCGTCGATCGCGTCGTCGGCGACGCGGCAAAACGCATACAGCGCGATGATGGGCGAGCGGTAGGCTTCGGGCAGCAACCACGACGCGGCATAGAATGAACGCGAGCCGTTTCTGAGCAGCCTGTTACAACGCCGCATGTCCGCCCGGTAACGCAGCCATCCGGCAAAGTTCTGGTCATACATCATCGAGGAACCTCTCCAGGACGGCGGCCGAGGAAACGACGCCGGGCAGGCCGGCGCCGGGATGGGTGCCCGCGCCAACCAGGTACAGGTTGGCGACGTCTTCGCTGCGATTGTGCGGCCGGAACCAGGCACTCTGGGTCAGTACCGGTTCGGGTCCGAAGGCAGCACCGCGGAATGACAATAACTGGTCCCGGAATTCGAGCGGCGTCGTGACGCGGGATGTCACGACATGGGCGTTCAGCCCGGGGAGTACGGTCGCCTCGAGGCGCGCGGCGATGCGTTGCCGGTAGGGTTCGGCGGCGGTCTCCCAGTCGATGCCGGCTTCGAGGTGCGGCACGGGCGACAGCACGTAGAACGCGTCGCAGCCTTCCGGCGCCACGGACGGGTCGGTCGCCGTTGGCCGGTGCAGGTAGAGACTCATGTCGTCGGCAAGCGTGTGCCTGTCAAAGATGTCGCGCAGGAGCTCCCGGTAGCGCGGCCCCATCAGGATCATGTGATGCGGCAACTCCTCGTACTTGCGGTCGGTACCGAAGTACCAGACGAACAGGCTCATCGAGCTGCGCATCCGGGTGCGTGTGCTCGCGTTGCGCCGTCGGCACTGGTCGGCGTCGAGCGATTCGCCCGACTTCAGGACCACACCGCGGGCCTCGCCGTCGCGCACCACGATCCTCGCGACCTCGGCATCGAAGCGGAACGTGCCGCCGAGGCCTTCGATCAGATCGACGAGTGCCGCCACGAGCCGTCCGGTCCCACCCATGACGTAGTGCACGCCCCAGCGTTTCTCGAGATGCGCGATCAGCGCGTAGACGGAGGTCGTCGTCAACGGATTGCCGCCCACGAGCAGCGGATGAAAGCTGAACAGCATCCGCAACTGCGGGTCTTTTATGTATCGCGAGACGAGTCCGTAGACGCTCCGGTATCCCTGCAGCCGCACCAGCGCCGGCAGGGCCCTCAGCATATCGGTCGCGTGATCGAACGGTTCGCGACCGAGGCGCTCGAAGCCGACCTCGTAGATCTTCCTGCTGATCTCCTGCAGGCGGTCGTAACCGTCTACGTCGCGGGGATCGAAGCGCGCGATCTGTGCGCGCATGCGGTCCCCGTCCGCGCTGACGTCGAAGGTCCGACCATCGTCGAAACGGATGCGATAGAAAGGATCGAGGGAGTGCAACTCGACGTCGTCGGCAAGTGATCGGCCGCAGAGTGACCACAGCTCCTCGAACAGGAACGGCGCTGTCACGATCGTCGGGCCGGCGTCGAACGTGAAGCCGTCCTGGCGATGCACGCGCGCGCGGCCGCCGGCTTCGCTTAGTTGTTCGACGACCGTAACCTCGTAGCCGCGGGCGCCGAGACGTACCGCGGCGGCCAGTCCGCCAAATCCGCTGCCGATGACGAGCGCGCGGCGGGTCATGATCCGCTCTCCTCGGAGATGCGCCGCCGGATGCGGCGGACGCCGTAGTAGACGGTGGCGGCAACGACGGGAATGCTCGCCGCCGTGACGAGCGCGGGATCGACGGGCAGCCCCTTCGCCTCGAGTGCCTTGCCGAGGATAGCAACGAGTCCGACGACGTAGTAGGTAACGGCGGCGACCGACAGGCCCTCAACCGTCGCCTGCAGTCTCAGCTGGCTGCGCGCGCGCCGATCCATGGATTCGAGCAGCTGCTGGTTCTGGCGCTGGCGTTCGACGTCGATACGCGTCGACAGCAGCTGGGTCGCCCGGGCCATGCGCAACACCAGCGACTGCTGGCGATCGTACACGGCGCGGCAGGTGTTGACGGCCGGGGTCAGTCGCCGCGTATTGAATTCGTCGAACGTCGGCAGTCCCGGGATGCGCTCTTCGCGCAATTCGGCGATTCGCTTCAGGACGATGTCGTAGTAAGCGTTTGCCGCCGCGAACCGGTAGTCGTGGCTCGCGTGCTGGCGCTGGTTCTCGGTTGCGAGGGAGGTCAGGTGATTGAGCAACTCGGTCTCGTCGTCTTCGCCCGTCTGCAGCAGCGACTCGTAGATCTCGACCAGCTTTTGTTCGCTGCTGTCGAGACCCGGCTGCAACGCCTGTGCGACGGGCAGCGCGAGCAGCGCCATCATGCGATAGGTATCGATCTCGAGCAGGCGCTGCACCGAGCGGCCGGTCTGGGCGGGCGACATGCGCTCGTTCAGGATCAGCAGGCGCATGAAGCCGTCGTCGGGTACGCGAAAGTCCGTCACCGCGATCGCCCGGCCACCCGCGATCTGCGCGCCAATCAGGGGATTGCCTGCGAAATACCGGTCGCTGATCTCGATGAGCCGCGGCTTCTCATCCGGCATCGGCGCGACGTTGACGTGCGTCGCCGACATGACCTCATCGCGCAGCCTTGCGAGCCAGTCTTCGGGTATACCGGTCGTCGGCGCTATGCTGAAAGGCGGCACCTCCTCATCGTCGCGAATGAATGCGTAGCGCGTAAACTCGGTGTGGCGCTCCCAGCGCAGGCGCTGCCCTTCGAGATTCGCCGTCAACTGCTTGGTGTCCTTATCCGGCGGCGCATGCCCGAAGTGCTCCAGCAGTCCCTTGATGGGATCGAGTTCGGTACCGGCCTCGACATCCCGCAGCATGACGCGCGCGATGTAGCTCAGGCTCCCCGGCGTCGCAATATCGACGGGCGGCCGCGCGTGTACCTCGTCATTGAGCGCGCGACGCATGGGGTGATCGAGCAGTCGGGGATCGACGGTCATTGCAGTACGTCGTCCAGGACGGCCGAGCGGATTAGTGCCGCAACCTCTGCGGGGCGCTCCTCGTGCGCAAGGTGACCGGCCCCACGCAGGGAAACCCGCCTCATCGCCGGGTAGCGGCTCCTGAGCGCACGCGACTGCGAGGGGGGCACGGCCATGTCCGCCGTGCCGACCACGAGGTGGACGCGCGCAGCAATCGGACCGAGTTCGTCGACGAGCGTCCCGAGGTCCCAGCCGGCCATCATATCCAGCGTCGAGCGCACGTGGCCCTCATCAGCAAACAGGCGCTGGTACGTCGCGATGCCGTCGGCGGCGAGCACCGATCCCGTGCCGCGGATCATACGGTCGACCGCCCGCGGGTCCGCGGCGCGGCGCGCGATCAGCCACGGCAGCACCGGCGCGGCGGCGAGCGCACGGGCAAGCGGCGCGAACAGGTGCGCGCGCCGCCCGCCATAGGGCATCAGTGCCGGGTTGATCGCGACGATATGCCGCGGATCGATCTGCCGGTCGAGCGTCATGCGCAGCAGCAATGCCGCGCCGGCCGAATGCCCGACCGCGGCGGCGGGGAACGAACCCAGCGTCGCGCGACACCGGGCGAGTGCGTTCGCCATCGCCGTTATCGACGCCTGGCCACGCGGCAGCGGATCCGTACCGCCGTGGCCCGGAAGGTCGACGGCCACGACCCGAAAGTCCTCTGCCAGCGCCGGCAGCAGCCCACGCCAGGTTGCGAGCGACGATCCGGTCCCGTGGACCAGTAGCAGGTCGGGCCCGTCCCCTGCCACGTGCACGTTCCAGCGCATTCCCGACGAATCGATCATGCGGCGATACTCCCCTGCACCATGTCCCTGATCGCGCCGGCATCGGGATAGGGCAGCGGCTCGTAGCGGGCACCCATGAGCGCAGCGAGCTCGCGCGTCTCACGGCGCTGGCGGCGGGCCGTATCGACGAACAGCGTGTCGGGAAGGTCCAAGCGGAATTCGCGCGCCGCGAGCTCGGCGTCGGCGGCGGCCGCTGCGCGGCCCTGTGCACCGCTGCGCGCCACATTGGACCGGCCATCGGTCAGCAGCACGACGGCCGGCACCCGGCCCTGCGCACGAACCTGGCGGGCCATTTCCCGCGCCGCATCGATGCCGGCCGCGAGCGGCGTCGGGCCGCCCGCCGGCAAGGCAGCCAGCAGGCGCCGGGCGCGCGCCAGGGCGCGGGTCGGTGGCAGCACGACGTCGGCCTGCTCGCCGCGAAATGCGATCAGGGCAACCTGGTCACGGCGGACATAGCACTCGGACAACAGCAGTTCGATTGCTGCCTTGACCTCTCCGAGGCGCTGCGCCGCCTGCGACCCCGACGCGTCGACGCCGAAGATCGTCGTGGTGCCGGCCCGGTTCTCGAAGCGCGACGCCCGCAGATCGTCTTTCATGATGCGCAGCTCGCCG
>JARRMH010000058.1:0-11019 GCA_037386205.1 Woeseiaceae bacterium
AGGTGCCGATGACCACCCAGGAGCGCGCGTACACGTCACCGATCTGGTACAAGCCGGCGCGATGAATCCGTGCACGGACCCTGATCGGGTCTTGCCATATCAGTAAAACCGGGCACCACCGCCGTCGCTCAACGGCCCTACCGGCGATACGTTCCCGGGGGCCGCTTCAGGACGGACGGCGGTTCTCGGGGCGGTGAGTTTACGTGTCCGGACCCAGGCTGCGGCGATTCAGCGGGTCCGCACTTCTGATCAGCGCAGGCTCCCGGACGGACAGTTCATCGCGACCGACGTGGCGGAAGTCTCCGAACCGGGCAGCTTCGCTTCCCGGCCTCTGCACCGGCCTCGTCGGCGGCGGTGCGAACCGAAAGAACCCGAACGCTGGACGCCTTCCAGAACGAAGCCCGGCCCGGTGCCGGGTTTCTTATTGCGTCATCGCCGGCTCGCAGTTGTGGCTGACGGCCGGTGGGCAATGGTCCGCTACCCACCGGAAACGGCACGCAGGTGGGCCCGGCCCCGTCACGCAGGGACAAGTTGGGTGCGTACATCCCGGCGTAGCCTGTTGAGGCCCGGCTGCAGACCGCTCCCGGCCGTCTGCGATACAGTCATCTTGTGGTGCCGGCAGAAATGATGAAGAGGTAGTCATGCGAATCACGGTACTGGGGGCCGGCGCTGGCGGCGCGGCTGTAGCATTCGATTGCGCGTCGAACGGGCACGAGGTTCGCCTGTTCGATTTCGAGCAATTTCCAGCCAACGTCGCGGCCATCGCGAAACAGGGTGGAATCAACGCCGAGGGCTACATCTCCGGTTTCGGGCCCGTCGCCTATTCGGGGCACGACATCGACCAGGCGTTGTCCGGGGCTGAACTGATCTACGTGGTCGGCCCCGCATACAGTACCGAGCCATTCGGCGAAGCCGTGGCCGGCAAACTTCGGGCCGGACAGACGGTGGTTGTCAGCCCGAGTTCCTGTGGCGGCGCTTTGGCCTTCAAGCGCGCCGCCGGGCTGGCCCTGCAAGATGACTCCATCCGGATCGCCGAGACCTCCACGCTTCACTATGCCGTGCGTTTGACGGAGCCGGGCAGGATCCGGGTGTTCCTCAAACTCAAGGCGGGAAACCTGTTGGCAGCACTGCCAGGCACGCACACTGGCGATATCCTGGAACTCATCGCTGACGTTTATCCTGGCATGGAGCCGGCACAGAGCACCCTGCAAACCAGCCTGCAGAATGCGAACCCGATCATTCATCCGGCGGTGACCTTGAGCAACGCGGCACGCATCGAGACGACAGGTGGGGACTTTCTGTTCTACGAAGAAGGTGTCAGCGACTCGGTCGGTCGCCTGATCGAGGCACTCGACAATGAGCGCATCGCGATCGGCAGAAAGCTGGGGATTCCGATACTGCCCGATCCTGAGATGGGCGTCCGCCAAGGGTACATGCTGGAGGCCAACTATGGATCTGGCTACCGTAACGCGCCCGGATTCCGGGGCATTCGCGCCCAGCCGCAGCTTGATCATCGCTACCTCAACGAGGATGTCGGCTACGGGCTGGTGTTCATGTCACTGCTGGGCCAGCAGGTCGCCGCCACGACGCCCGGAATAGACGCAATCATCCAACTGGCGTCGATTGTGATGGCACGAGACTACAGGGCCGCGGCGTTGCGGACCCCTTCATCGCTCGGCATAGCAGGCTTCTCGGCTGAAGAACTCGCATCGCTGTAACGCGCTTCCCGGCCATAGTCGCGGCCCGGGCGATCTGATGCGCGACGTCCGGGTCTGATCATTCTGAAGGGACAGCATGGCAGTCTCCCGCGCTTCGCTCGGGGCGCCAGTGGCGCGCGGAACCGGGGCCTTCCGGGTGTTACCGGCCACACCGCCGAAATCTCGCGCACCGCCGAGGCGGGTGTCCTGAGTGTCGCTAATGCGACCAGGGCCGCAACCAGACCGCTCCGCAAAAGCATCCCCGCCTGAGCGGCGGCGAGCGGCTGGATTGGTACCATGCTACGCGTCGACGACGCAGGCGCCGGATCCGGATTCCTGACCGTCTGGCCTCGTGATCGGCCGCAGACCTCGCCGGGAGACCGCAGACTCCTGCCCTCTTGCCCTTGTCAGCGAGTCGCCGTCCGAGGGCAGCTTTCGGGGCCGGGTCTGACCGGGGACTCGCTGTCGACGAGCGGAATGCATCAGTGGCTTCCCGTCCCAGACGGCCGCTTCCTGGCCGCTTAATGAGCCCGAAGCTGCCTGGGACAAGGACCGAAGACGCGAACGGCCGCTCGCGGCCCACAACCGACCCGCCGGGCGTGGTCTCCGCGTAATCTTCGTGTCTGGATGTCGTGACACTGCATGAGAGCTTGCGTTTCTCACCCGGAGCAGGCATGACCGGAGGTTATGGCCTATGCTCGGGGCTGACTTCCGCCACTGGCGCCGTGCCGGTCGAAATGCCTGCCGGGGCTTGCGGCGCTTTCGCCCGGTGTCTGTGAGGGGAGCGCTGAGGCTACACGTTGACACCCAGATCCGGGCGAACCTGAACCCGTATCTCTGATAATTGGCGGCTCAATACCAGGAGACTCCGATGCTGCTTTCCGGTTGGTGCCGAAGATCACTCGCGCTGGTTGCGTTCCTTGGGCTTGTTGCAGCCTGCTCGACATCACAAGAACAAGATGTCGTCGGAGACAGCGAGGCAATGGACTCGCTCGTGACGGTCGACTGGCTCGCTGAGAATCTGAACGACCCAGATCTGGTGGTTCTCGACTGCTCTGTTCTCGTACAACCTGACGGGAAAGGCGGGCTCTATGTCATGAGCGGCCGAGACAAATACGAGGAAGGCCACATTCCAACCGCTGGCTTTGCCGACCTCATGGGGGACTTGTCCGGTGACGAGAGTCCGCTCCAGTTTGCGGTCCCGCCGCCTGAGAAGTTCGCGGCCGCCATGAGCACACTAGGTGTAAGCGACGACTCTCGCGTTGTGCTTTACGATGCGGGCGAGTCCGCGTGGGCCGCCAGGGTCTGGTGGATGCTGCGGTGGATCGGGTTTGACCGGGCAGCATTGCTCGACGGCGGACTCGCTGCGTGGACGGCCCGGGGCCGCCCGCTGTCGACAGCACCCGTCAGCCGACCGGCGGGACTGTTGACGGTTGCTCTCCGGCCGGAGCTTATCGTCGACAAGGACGAGGTGCTCGCCGCGCTTGGTGATGACTCGGTCAACATCGTCGATGCGCTGCCCAGGGCGCAGTACCGCGGCGAGATCGCGATGTACGCACGGCCAGGCCACATCCCCGGTGCCAAGAACGTCCCGATGCGGTCACTCGTTGACGACACGGGGCGCTACCGCCCGAAAGGTGAGCTGGAAGAAATTTTCGGCGGAGACCCGGATGCCCGTTCGATAACCTATTGCGGGGGCGGTATTGCTGCATCGGCCAATGCCTTCGTCATGACCCGCCTGGGGTACAAGAACGTCGCCGTCTACGCTGCTTCACTCCAGGAATGGGCTGCGGACGAATCTCTGCCGATGGAGGTAGCGCCGGACCTCGAGGCCATCAGGGACTAGCGCCAAGCCGTGTCGATCAGGCCGGACTTGACCCGACGCGGGAGTGGCCTGCATGCGGCCCTGTCTGGCCGGATCCTCGACGGCTGCTTCGGGCCGTGCACTTAGCAAGTTGGGAGTGACGCGGGCCTGACCCGGGTTAATGAACCCGTGGCAAGCTTCGCAAAACCCTATGTTCCCGACCCGGAGCAGACATTGACTCAGGTCGGGGCCCAAGTCGCCCATGCCGAGGCATTCAGCAGCAAGATGAAGTTCACACCGAGAAACCGTGCTCACTGGCGCAACTGGCTGGAAAACAACCATGCAAGGGCCACTGAAGTGTGGCTTGTGTTTGTGAAGCAACATACGGGAAGAGCCAACGTCTCGTACAACGACGCCGTAGAAGAAGCTCTCTGCTTCGGTTGGATAGATAGCGTCAAGCGTTCGATAGACGATGATCACTACATGCATCGATTCACGCCGCGCAAATCGAACAGCAGGTGGTCGAAGTCAAACAAAGTGCGAGCCGAGCGCATGCTTGAGGCTGGCCGGATGGCGCCAGCCGGTGAGAGATCGGTAGAACAGGCGAAAAGTAGCGGACAGTGGACAGAGGTCACGGATGCGCGCGCCAGCTTTTCGATGCCACCGGAACTCAGTAGACGCTTGCAGCAGAACCCCAAGGCCTCCGAGTACTTTGAAGCTCTCGCGCCTTCCTACCAGCGACAGTACATAGCGTGGATTGCGACAGCCAAACGCCCGGATACCAGAAAGCGGCGGCTGGACGAGACCATGGAACTTCTTGAACGCGGCGAAAAACTCGGCATGCGGTGAGGTCCGGGCGGATCAGCCTTCGCCTCTGGCCGTTCTGCGGCCTCTGAGGTCCTGATCCGGGCCGGCAACCACCGCAGAGGATCCGAAGACCATCGGTTTCAGAATCAGGCTCCCTTTCGCGCTGTGCTGTGTGTTGCACACCCAAACGTCAGACTGTACAAGTACCGGACCGGCCGAATCCTTGCCGGAACACACCAAGGTGCCGCATGAAGAAAGCAAAGAACGAACTACCGACCCGTCTTGCAGCTGGTGGTGTCTGCTTCCAGGGTGAAAACTGGGGCGATATTAATGTCTCGCGCGTCCAGTTCCCTGCTGGTGCAGACGCAACACCACTCCTGGAGGGGTTGCCGAACAACCTGTGCCAGTGCCCGCACTGGGGGATCGTGGTCAAGGGCTCCATCCACGTGACCTATGCAGACGGCACTGAAGAGACGGTAAACGCCGGCGAGGTTTACTACTGGCCCCCAGGCCATACGGTCCGGGTCGACGAGGATTACGAGGCCATCGAGTTCAGCCCGAGTGACCAGATGGGGGCGCTTATGGATCACCTTGAAGAAAAACTGAAAGGCTGATCCTCGCAGTTGCCTGCTGGCTCGGGGGACTTGCCTGAACGGAACATCAGTCAGGGGACTGATGCGAAGACATCGACTCTTCCCGCTACTCCTGGCAGTCGACAGATCCCTCGGCGCCCTCCCCCGCGCCCCATTCCCGCCCTGAGAATGCACGGGAGCTGTCCGTTTCCGGGCAAACGCAAGCGTTGGCTGGCCGGGAAAAACCCGGCGTCAAGCCGGGCTCTCCTGAAGATCCAAACGCGTTCGGACAATCACGCGGCTTTGAGGTTACCGGCCGCCAGTTTGCCACGCTCGGTGACAATCTTGTAAGTCACACGCTGGCCTTCGGTCAGTGTGTCCATGCCGGCGTCCCTTACCGCATTGATGTGTACGAAAACGTCGTTCTCACCGGATTCGGGTCGAATAAATCCAAACCCTTTGGTGACATCAAAGAACTTCACAGTTCCTGTGGTCATGATGCGCTTGCTCAACGTCTGAAAAGCGTTCATGCATCGGCCTCCATAGCAAAGATCCACGCCGAGACCGTGGCGCGGGGACGAACAATCTGGATGTAGTGGGGTCTTGAACGGATCGCCCTGGAAATGGGCGATGGGCCGAAAGGCAGGCCAGTACTCGAGATCGCAGGGACATGCTGGGCAATATTGGGGACAAACGCAAGCCATTCCTGATCCGCGACCGCCTTAAGGCGGGATCCGCAGGCTTCCCCGGCATCCCGGAGACTACACAAGCCGGGGGCCGACGGGTGTCGGAAACGGCCGGCTTACGGCGCACGCAAAGAGCCGCGGCCGTGGAGCAGATCGAGATTCGCCCCTGAGGCGCCGCTTAGCGGCCAATGCGGAAGTTCTCGGATCGCAATATGCTGCGCTTTGCGTGGCTCGAACTGCGGACGTACGGTCAATAGCGGGGCCTGGCGTCGAGGGGCACGACGCGATGGCGGGATCTGGACACGGGGACAGGCTGGCGGGACGCCGGGGGGATCAGGATCGCAGTTCAGCCCGGTTGTCTGTCAGCGCTCTACTGAACGTTGCCCGTCCTGTCACATCCGTCTTGACCCTGCGCGTGGTTCTGCCGATGGGAGAGCGCGTTCGCGCCGCAGATCAGCCGGCCCCGAAAGGACCCTGGACAGGTCTCGGGGTCAGCGCTCCAGGGCCACCTCTTCGGGCTTCCCCAACGCGTCCCAGCCACCACCGCTGAGGTAGATCTCACGCTGACGCTCGACCTGCCGCGCGTTGCGCGCCATCAGTCCGTCGTATTCGGGCCGTTCCGACAGCACGCGGAAGACCGGGTCGACATGCAGGCCGGCCTGGGAGTCACCGTTGACAAGCCAGAAATCTGCGCGTTCCACCGCCTCGTCCAGACGTCGGTCGAGAATCGTCAGCAGCAC
Source organism: Woeseiaceae bacterium (assembly GCA_037386205.1). Taxonomy (GTDB): domain Bacteria; phylum Pseudomonadota; class Gammaproteobacteria; order Steroidobacterales; family Woeseiaceae; genus UBA1847. The sequence goes on from JARRMH010000058.1 coordinate 6,307, forward strand.
CACGGCGTACCAGGAACAGGGGCACAGGTAACTGGCCTTGATCCATTCCTCGAGACTGGCCCGGCATCTTTTTTCATGCGCTCACTTGGCTCATCCCGGCCGAGTCTGCGCAGGCTGTTGATGAGAAACGGCCGACACTGCTCCTGCCAGGCAATACCCTGAGAATCGAGAGATTCGACTTCACGAGCCACGAAGTCCCGCAGCTTCTCTTCGCTGTCCTCGCCAGGGTGCACGACGTAGAGTTGACGGCCGTGCTCGGACCAGTGCTCATCGGCGTCGTCGCCCTCCAGCTGTTTCATGACTATGGCTTCGGCACGCTCGAAGTCCTCCTCGTAAAGGGCCGCATAGAACAGGGTGTGAGGGTCGCCGGAAGCAGTCGCCTGCTGGTACGGGCCGAGGCTGATGAACCCCTGCTCCTGCGCGCGCGGGAACCAGCCGTCGTCCGGGTTGGCCTCCATGGCGCGCTCCGCAAGAAGCGTCGCTTCACCGTACCGACCATGGAAGGCCAGGTTGACCACCGCCGCCCGGTAAGCTTCCGGGTGATCGGGATGCAGTTCGAACATGCGCTCGATAACCCGCTCGGCGTCCTTCGGGCGCCAGAAATCCCGGTATGCGGCTGCGAGATCCGAGGCAATCTCCAGGCTCATGAAATCCAGCGCCTGGGCCTTCTCCCGGTCGGCGAACATGTCCAGGAAGCGCTCTTCAAAAAACCGCGTTAAAACCCGGCGAGGTCATCCACGCGGCAACGGACTGCTGCTGGCCGACTTCCGCCCTTCCGCTCAGCACTCATTAGGGACTGCTAAAGATCAGCCATGGGGCGAGAGCTGGCAGCTTGCCCGACTCGCGACGGGCCGCGGACTCAAATCAGGCCCACCTCAGCCCCTGAACGGTCGGCTAGCGGCCAGGCCACAGGCGGCTCTCCGCCGAAGACCGGCCGAAGAGGACATGGCAGCCGCCCTGGAGATTCACGCCCAGAGAACCGGGTCACAGCTTCGGCCAGAACCGGACTTCCCCGGTCCGCAAGCGGACTGATTCTCCATGCCCAATCAAGGGCCGCCCCTCCCTGCGAGGTCAGTTCGCTAAGCCAGCTCAACGCGTTGGTGTGTACCAGATGGGCGAAGTATAGGCTCGCTCCGTGACTGTCATCGGCACCTCCGGACTGAACCTGGCCTCCTCAAAATAGGCGGCGTCGAAGGCCGTCCAGCGCGGCGTCGGAATCTCGAGTACGCGGGCGTAGTAGAAAGCCTTGAGTGCAGGGTCGAAGTCCGGATCCTGCCACACGGTGATCAACTCTGGTGCGCCAATCGTGTTAGTCCACGTGGCTTTCTCGACATCGACTGTGCTGCCGACCATCGGCACCTTGCCATCGTTCCCGGGCTTGCGGTCGCCCGACCAGACCACGTCGTATACCTTTTCTTGCATCTTGCCGCGCTTGTCGAGCCAGCCCTTGACGATCTGGATGCGATCGAGGTTACCGGACAGCGGGTCCTTCAATGCGGCGACCAGGAAACTCGGGGCCTTGGCACCGCCCGTCGCCGGCGGCAAGTCGCCGCCCATCGGTACGCCCTTGCCATAGCCGACCATCCCCGGGTCGCGCCGCTGTGCGTCTTCAGGCGTGAAGTCCCAGCCGCCGAAGAAGCGTACGCCGATCCGTGTGCCGGTGGTGGCGTAAACCTCCTTGCGCTTCATGGCGTCCCAAATCGCCGCACGCGTATTCTCGCGAGCCCAGACACCAGTCAAGCCAGAGGCGCCAAGCTTCCAGTCCTTCACCGTACGCCCCTCGAAATCGAAGGCGTTGCCGGTCGAGCGCTCTGGACTCGGCTCGCTCGCAGGGAACTTGCCGAAGAAGTTGTTCTCCTCTGCGGTGGACAGTCCGGTGTGGGAGTCGGTGGAACCGATGAACCCGAACTTGAAAGGATTGGTGCCGAACCGCTCCTCGAGCGACATCCCGCGCTTCAGTGCCTCACGGGCATATTCGAAGTCGATCATGCCGGGCTCCTTGGGTACAACATTGAGATTACCCTTGTCCCAGATCTCGAAGCTCGCGAACTCGTCCCCCGGCGCCAGGGATGGGTGCTGTTCCGAGGTGCCTTTGCCCTGCGTGATCTCGTACAGCGGTTCCCAGCGGGCTCTCGTTTCAGCCCACCCGGCATCGATCGGCTTCCCGTCGGGCGTTTCAGTGGCGAACATCAGCCCGTTCGACAGATTGCCGTTGTGTGGCACGGCCAGCACCCGGCCGCCGGTTCTGTCCTCGTAGGCCTGCATCCAGTCCCACAGCTTGTTGGGAATGTCGCTGTCAACGGTGGTCATGGGGCGTACCTGATCGGCAAGCGCCTTGCCGTCGCGGTAAACGATGTTGCGATGCAGGTTATTGCCGCCCGCGTAGTTCGACGTCCACTCGTAGCCGATGAGGGCTGTGAACGTGCCGGGATCGTTGTGGCTTTCGACGATCTCGGTCATTGCACGCCACTGGTCTCTCTGGGCGTTTTCGTCGGTCATCGAGGCCGGTATTTGGCCATTGCCCTGGAGCGTAATAATCTCCATCACCACAGCGCTGGCCTCCTCACCCCCGGCATTCATACCCTCGTGCCACTTCTTGAGCGTCGGGTCGGCCATCAGCGCCGGGTCGCCCTCCAGAACACTGTTAAACATGTTGAGCGCATCGGAATGGTCGGCCACCATCATCCAGTCATAGGGTCGGGAGAGTTTCACCTTCTGACCCGTGCTGGAGGTAATCTCCTCCCCCTGGGCAAAGCGCAGGGCCTCGTCGGGGCCGATCCGGGTGCCGCTTGCGACCGCGTCGCCCGACCACGACGTATGCAGATGCATCTCGCCCCACAGCGGCCGGCTCGGGAAGTTACGCCCTGCATAGGGCGAGTAGCCCGGCTGGTTGAAAAACCGGGATACCTGCTCCCGGTTGATGGTGCCGGCATCCGTTGTCACGCTTTCCTGGGCCATTCCAGTTGAGGCAACCAGCAGCGCTGCGGTGGAGACGGCATAAACGGGCAGTTTGCAAATGCTCATGGAATTCATCCTAAGCTTGGGAACATTGGCGTCGTTTCTTGTTGGCTTTTCGATCAGCCAGCCTGGTGACAGAAATCACAGTGAATTCGATGCTTGACTGGTTCGCCGGATGCTACATCGGCGTAACAGCAATTACCAAACGCTAAATAACCGCGTCCGGGAAATGCTGGCAGTTCGGCGCGTTGCACCGAACATCTCCTTAAGATCAGGAGCGGACATGGGCGAGCCCCGGCCTGTGCGTGGGAGGCATTGCACCCGGATCCGGGCTCGGGGCCTATCTGTGGTCGATGTATCGACGCGTTCGCTGTCGGCTATCCGGTCGCGCGAAACCGGGTAGGTTGCCTTCAAGGGGGTCAGACCATTGGCCTCGACCGGGCTACCCCCCACGTGCCCGCGTTCGAGGGCTGCGGCGAGGTGGTTTGCTTCCGTCGCATTACGCCGACCACCAGGCTGACGTACAGCTCCGCAACTTGATGCCAAGACAGATTAAGAATGAAACCTTTAATGATTTAGCAATAGTTGTTGATCGCAACAATTTTATGCAGGCGATGCAAGTGATGATCGAAACACTCGTAACTCACGCGCTGACCGTCCGTCAGGGTATCCATGCCGGCGTTCTGCACTGCACTGATGTGCACGAAAACGTCCTTTTCACCGGATTCGGGCTGAATGAATCCGAATCCCTTGTTGGCATCAAAAAATTTCACAGTTCCAGTAGCCATGATTGGCCTCCATAACAAAAGCCCACGCCGAAATCGTGGCGCGGTAACGAACAATCTGCGTGTAGTGGGTGTCTTGAAACGATCGCCCCGGACGGGGCGAGTAGCCGAGAAGGCAGGCCAATACTGAAGATCGTAAATCTAGTTTGGGCGATAACGCGGCAAGACGCAAGTCCGGTGGCCGCCTACGCCCGTAAGCGGTCAGGTCACTGGGAGGGTCCGGTCGCCCCACCCCCGATGGTTGACACGCGTTCAGCAAATTCGATGAACGCGGCGTCGTATTCCTGCTTGTTGCTCTCCCACCACTCCCAGACGCCCGGGAACGTCCCGAGCTCCCGCATGCGGTGCTGGATGCCAGAGAAATACCTGCTGTCCAGTCTCGCCTGGTCCAGGTGGAAATACTGGAGCTCGAGTATCCGCATCGCGCTTGAGCAGAGCATGAACGCCTTGATGCGATCATCGCGAGGCAGATCCGCGTAGTTGCCGATGGCTCGCTCGTACAGGTCAAAGCTCTCTTGGTTTGCCGCGATTGACAGGGTCAGGTGGTGCCAGTCACGGGCCAGATCCCGCGTGCCGGACGACTCCGCCTCCTTGACCTGTGCCCGAATCTGTCCGGCGAGTTACAAAAGCGAGCCTATGACGCCGACCGCCGCACGGACGTCGGCGGCCGCGCTGATCGCCGTCCAGTTCATTGAGTGGCCCCCGAGTGACTGCCTGTGGCAAGAGTAATCCAATAACCGGGCTCCCGCCTGCACAGGCTCCACCGGGTCAGTCCCTGCCCGGGCGTCCTGCAGCGCCACAGCTCGACCTTCGGGCAATCGCAGGACCCCGCGAGTCTGCTAACGGCCAGAAGCCGACATCAATGAGACCCGCGGTCGTTGCCCCTCAGCCACGGAATTGCCGCCTGAAACGGGGAAGGGGCCCCAAAGGACCCCCTCCTCGCGCACAATACCGCGGCTAATCGTCTTCG
>JARRMH010000059.1:0-9780 GCA_037386205.1 Woeseiaceae bacterium
TCGTTCGTGAGGCTGAGAATGGCGTCGGTACCCTGCTGCAGCACGACCGCGCCGATGACCCGGTTGCCCGACATCACGGGCGCAGCCACGGCAACGACGGCGCGGCCCGTCTCGGTGCTGCGAAACCAGGCGCCCGTTTCCTCGCCCGCGAGTGCGGCGCTGATATAGGGTTGCTGCTCGCGGCCGAGAGGATTCGGTTCGGCCAGGGTCGCCTCGTTTCCTTCTTCAAGCAGCCAGCCGTACATGCGGCGCACCAACTTCGAGCCCGTCTGTTCGGTATCCACGGGACCAAGCGTACCCGCGTGCGCGATGCGCCAGCCGTCGGCATCGGTGAGCAGGAACCGCATGTCCGTCTGCACGAGCGCCCCGACCATGTCCGCCAGCTCGGGTATTTCGTGGCGCACCGGCCCCGGGAAGCGGCCGATGAACGATGCCGTCTGCGTCCCGGCGACCTGCGGGTCGCTCGTATTGATCACGGTGACGCCGAGGTGCGTACCGAGCTGGCTGGCCGGGATTCGTGCTTCGACCCGGTAACCGCCGGCGAAGTCCTGCCAGTAGGCCGAAATGGTCGGTTCGGGGGCAAAGCTGTCAGCGGTCTGCTTGAAGCTCAGGATGCGGCCCGGCGCTTCGGCGGCAAAGGAAATTGCTTCCTGCAGGTATGGCGGGCTGCTGCTCGCCAGCACGACGCGGTCTGCGTGGCGTGACGAACCGCCGGCAACGATCGACTGCGGTGTCGCGTACACGACATTTCGATCCGTGACCTCGACGTAGAAGTAAACCGCCTCGCCGAACCGGCCGAGCGCAAACCGCACCGGGCCGTCCGTGCCACGCATCGAATGCAGGGCGCCACTCGACCAGTCGTCGATGTAGCCGTCGACAGCAGGCGCCAGTGCCAGTTCAGTAATGAAGAGCTGGTCGGCGACGGGATACGCCGGGTCGCGGGTGGGAAATTCCTCGCTGTACTGGGCGAGTGAATTGGCCAGTGCCCGCGCCGTGCCCGTGAGCATTTGCTGTTGCCCGTCGCGCAGCGCGATCTCGGTCTCGCGGATGAACTCGCAGCCGGCCCACGGCAGCATCAGGGTCAACAGGCTGACGAGGAGCAGCTGGCGCCGAAGATTCATGCACCCGTGCCGTGACTAGTCGCTCAACCAGCGATAGCCCATGCCGTACACCGTCTCGATCGCATCGAACTCGGCGTCGATTGCCTGGAACTTGCGGCGGATGCGCTTGATGTGCGACGTAATCGTGTTGTCGTCGAGCACGGCCTGGGCCGCGTCCATCAGTTGCTGCCGGTTCTTCACGTGCCCCGGGTAACGGGCCAGCGCATGCACGAGCCAGAACTCGGTCAGCGTCAGGCCGACCGGCTGGTCCTGCCAGTGTATCGCCATGCGTTCCGTGTCGAGCGTCAGGTCGCCCCGCCGGATGCGCGTCTCCTTGCCCTGCGGTCTTTGCAGCGCATCGAGACGCCGGAACAGGGCGGCGATCCGGGCCATCAGGTGGGGCTGGCTGATGTCCTTGGTCAGGTAGTCGTCCGCGCCGAGCCGCAGGCCCGATACGGCGTCGAACTCACTGTCACGGGCCGTAAGGAAGATGATCGGCAGATCGGGCGCCCGGGCCCTGAGTTCGCGGCACAGCTCGAACCCTCCCTCGACGTCGTCCTCCAGGTTGATGTCGATAACAACGAGGTCCGGCAGCCGGCTTTCGAAGGCATCGAGCGCGGGTTGGCGTGCCGCGTAATCGTCGACGACATAACCCTCGCGCCGAAACGCCGCGGCGTAGTTTTCCCGGATTGCTGCTTCGTCCTCGACGATCGCTATTCGTTTGGCCACTTGAGTCCCTCTCGCAACCGACACAATTTGCCACATTCCGCCCGTGCATTGCCATGACACGGGCCGCGCAGCGGCCCTTTGCTGCCTTCAAATCAACGTCAGGCAAAGGGAGGCTGCGATGCAATTCGAAAAATCAGACCTACGTTCCTGGCTCTGGGTGCTGGCGCTCGTCGTCGTGCTGCAGGCCTGGCCTGCAGAGGCGCAGGAGTTTTCGCCCGCAGAGGCGCAGGCTGGCAGCCTGCTCTGGAAATTGGAGCAGGGCTACTCGGTCGCTACGACGCTCGACACGGCAGTCGAGATGACGATCAGTGGCCTCGTCGCGCGCGTCTCGCTGCGCCAGGAGTTTCGCAACGAAGGTAGCGAATGGACCGAAGGCGTTTACGTATTCCCGCTGCCCGACGAGGCGGCGGTCGATCGGATGCGGCTCCATATCGGCGATCGCTTCATCGAGGGCGAAATCCGCGAGAAAGAGCAGGCGAAAAAGGAATACGAGCAGGCGCGGCGCGAAGGCAAAAAGACGAGCCTCGTACAGCAACAGCGCGCCAACCTGTTTACGACACGCGTGGCCAACGTCGCGCCCGGAGAACGCGTTGTCGTCGAGGTGGAGTACCTCGAAAATCTCCGCTACGAGGACGATCGTTTCCACCTGCGGTTCCCGATGACGCTGACGCCGCGCTATGTTTCCGGCACGGCACTTGCGGACCGCACGGGCAGCGGCTGGGCCCCCGACACCGATCGCATTCCGGATGCATCTGCGATTACGCCCCCACAGGTTACGGCGTCGAACCGACATCGAATCTCCCTGACGGCAACGATCAATGCGGGCATGCCGCTCCAGATCATCGCGAGCCGTTACCACCCGATTACGGTCACCGAGAACGGCGGGCGCTACGAAGTTTCACTGACGGATGCGGCGACGAAGATGGACCACGACTTCGAACTCGTCTGGCAGGCGGTACCCGCCGCAACCCCGCGAGCGATGGCATTTCGGGAGACGATCGACGGCGTTCCCTATCACCTTCTCATGGTCGTCCCGCCCGACCAGGATCGGGCGCCGCCGGTACCGATGCCCCGCGAAACCATTTTCATCGTCGATACGTCCGGGTCGATGCACGGCGTTTCGATGCAGCAGGCGAAACGCGCGGTCCGTCTCGCCATCGAGGCGCTGCAACCCGGCGACCTCTTCAATGTCATCGAGTTTGACGACTGGACCAGCGCGCTGTACCCGCGAAGCATGCCCGCGACCGACAGCAACGTTGCCAGGGCACTCGGATTCGTGGAATCGTTCGAGGCCGACGGCGGCACCGAGATGCGCCCCGCCCTCGAACGCGCGCTCGCCACGCCGGTACAGGAAACCCATCTCCGGCAGGTCGTGTTCATCACCGATGGCAGTGTCGGCTACGAGGACGAGATGTTCTCAATGATCGAGGCACGGCTCGGCCGCGCCCGGCTGTTTACGGTGGGTATCGGCTCCGCGCCGAACAGCTGGTTCATGCGCAAGGCGGCCGAGGCCGGGCGGGGTTCCTACACGTTCATCAGCGCCCTGCACGAGGTGCAGGAACGCATGCACGGCCTGTTCCGCAAACTCGAAAACCCGCAGGTGACGGACATCGAAGTTCACTGGCCGAGCGGAACGATCGTCGATGCGTATCCCGGTGTCGTGCCCGATCTGTATCTCGGCGAGCCCGTGACCATTCGGGCACGGGCTACCGGAGAGTTTCGGTCGGGCGACGTCGTACGCATCAGCGGCAACTCGGTTCCGGGCGGCTGGGCGACCGAGCTCGCGCTCGCCGGGTCGGCAGCCAGTCCCGGTGTCGCGGCGCTCTGGGCGCGTGCCCGCATCGGCGATCTGATGGACCGGGAGCGGCGCGGCGGCGATCCGGATACCCTGCGGACCGAGATCCTCGACACGGCGCTTGCGCATCACATTGTGAGCAAGTACACGAGTCTGATCGCCGTCGACAAGACGCCGGCGCGCCCGGCCGGCGATCCGCTGTCGAGCGAACAGGTCCCCAACCTGCTGCCCTATGGCCAGAGCGCCAATGCGATCTTCGGGTTCCCGGCCAGCGCGACCTGGGCCCCGGCACAGCGGGTGATGGGCCTCGCCTGGCTGCTGTCGGCCTGGTTGCTGTACGTCATCATCCGCATCACGAGGCCTCGCCGGCATGCGCGGCGTCGGTAAGGCAGGGCCTTGGGCCGTGGCTGCATTGCTGGCACTCGGTTTCTGGCAGCTCGGCCAGGGCGCCTACATCCCCGCCAAGGCATGGCTGGCCCAGGAGCTGATGCAGCGGGCCTGGTTGCGGATCAGTGCCGGCGAGGATCGCGCGGCACCGTGGCCCTGGGCGGATACCTGGCCCGTCGCGCGGCTGACCGCGGCGTCCCGGGATATCGACCTGATCGTGCTCGCGGGCGGATCCGGTAGAACCCTCGCGTTCGGGCCGGGGCACCTCGGCGCCAGCGCAATGCCCGGGCAGGTCGGGAACTCGGTCATTGCCGGGCATCGCGATACGCATTTCGCGTTCCTGCGCAACGTCCGGCAGGGCGAGCGACTCGGCATCGAGACCACCAGTGGCGGCCGGCACGTCTACGAGGTTATCGACCTGCAGATCGTCGATTCGCGCACGGGCAGTCTCGAGCTGGACACCGATCTCGCGATGCTGACGCTCGTCACCTGTTATCCCTTCGATGCGCTCGAGCCCGGCGGACCGCTCCGTTACGTGGTCACGGCAAAGCGCGTCCCCTGAACGCGGGCGGCTGATCCGCCGCGCTTGTGTTTGCAGGGTAATCCCTGTATTCGTCGGCCATGGAAAAGCGCACCGCGAGGCTGACCCAGGGATCCGTGGGCCGGCACCTCGTGAACATGACGTTACCGATGCTCCTCGGTATCACGACGATGATGGCGCAGGCATTCATCGACACCTGGTTCCTCGGGCAGGTGGGCGATCGTGCCCTGGCGGCCTACAGTTTCGGCTTTCCGATACTCATGATCATGATCAGCGTTGCCATCGGGCTTGGAGCGGGAACCTCGTCGGTCGTTGCCCGGGCGCTGGGCGGGGACGACCACGCCCGGGCGCGGCGGCTGTCCACCGACAGCCTGATTCTCTCGCTGGTCATTTCGCTGGTCCTGGCGATCACGGGCGTACTCACGATCGATCCGCTGTTCCGCGCCCTCGGCGCGCCCGCCGACATGCTGCCGATGATCCGGCCGTTCATGACGATCCTCTATGCGGCCGTGCCGTTCATCATGCTCGGCATGGTGGGCACTGCGAGCATGCGGGCGACGGGCGATACGCTGCTGCCGGGCAAGCTCATGATCGGGGCGGCCATCCTCAACGTGCTGCTCGACCCGATCCTGATCTTCGGGCTCGGCCCGATCCCGGCGCTCGGACTCAATGGCGCCGCGATCGCAGCTTTCGTGTCCCGCGGTGTGTTCTTTGCCGTCAGCACCTGGTACCTGCGTTATCGGCTCGACCTCGTTTCGTTCGGCCGGCCGGCCGCCGACGAGATGCGGAAGTCGTGGCGGGACGTTCTGCACGTCGGCCTGCCGGCGGCGGGCACCAACGTCATCGTGCCGATGGGCCTAGCGCTCGTCACGGCAATGATCGCCGACTTCGGACCGAAGGCGGTCGCAGGCTTCGGCGTCGCCAGCCGTATCGAGTCGCTCGTGCTCGTACCCTATTACGCTCTGTCGTCGATCATCGGCCCGTTCGTCGGCCAGAACCTGTCGGCCCACCTGGAAAGCCGGATCATGCTGGCGCTCAGACTGTGCGCGATGTTTTGCATCGTGAGCGGACTGGTCGTCGCCGGCCTCCTGGCAGCCGCTTCGGGTTTCTTGCCGACGCTGTTCAGCGACAGCGCCGGCGTCATCGACGTCACCAGGACGTTCCTGTGGATCGCGCCGCTCGGCTACGGCGCCTACGGGATCGTCATGTACGTCAACGCCGCGTTCAACGGCCTCGGCAAGCCGATGCCCGGGGTGGCGGTCAGCGTCATGCGCATCGTCGTGCTGTATATCCCGCTGGCCTTCCTCGGCAAGGCGCTGTACGGCATCGACGGCATTTTCGGCGCCTATGCCGCGGCTAATCTGTTGTCCGGGGCGATCGGTTACCTGTGGGCGAAAGGCGTGGTGCGCCGGCTGTTCTCGTTCGAGAAGGCGTCAGGAGCCTAGCGCCCTGCGGTAGCCGAGGTGCATGCCGATGCCCCGGCTGGCAAAAAAGGCCATCAGCGCGAACCAGAGCCCGTGGTTGCCGAACGGGCGCGTCAGCAACCAGACCGGGATGAACACGGCAAACGCCGAGAACAGCATGATGTTGCGCATTTCTCTGGCGCGCGTCATGCCGACGTAGACACCGTCGTAGAGAAAGCACCACACCGAAATCAACGGCGAGATGATGAGCCACGGCAGGTACGTCATGGCGGTCTCGCGGACCTCGGGCAGGTCCGTCAGCGTGCGCACGATGGCCGCGCCGCCGAGCGCATACGCCAGCGTAAACCCGCCGGCGAACAGCAGTGACCACTTGAGCGTCAGGCTCACGGTCTGCCGCAGCGCCGCGTCGTCCTTCTCGCCGACCGCCTTGCCGACCATGGCTTCGGCCGCATGCGCGAAGCCGTCGAGACCAAGCGACGTCAGGTTCTGGAAGTTCATCAGCACGGCGTTCGCTGCCAGGATCAACGGCCCGAGCCGGGCCCCCTGCGCGGTGACGAACGACAGCGTGAACATCAGCGCCATCGTGCGAATGAAGAGGTTGGCGTTGACCGAGAAGAATGGACCGTAAGCGGCCAGGCGCGTGAATTTCGCGAGCGGCCAGTGGCCGGTGCGGCGGCGCAATTCCCGCGCGGCGAAGGCGACGGCGACAGCCAGCGCCGTGTATTCGGCGATTACCGAGGCCAACGCGACGCCTTCGATCTTCATGCCCAGGCCGATGACGAACAACAGGTCGAGGAGAATGTTGGTGATGTTGATCGTCAGGAAGATGAGCAGGGGCACCCGGGCATTCTGCAGCCCGAGGAACCAGCCGATCATGACGAAGTTGGCAAGCGTGCCGGGCGCGCTCCAGACGCGGATCGCGAAGTAGGTGCTCGCATGAGCCTGCGTCTCCGCATCGCCGCCGAGGAGCCACAGGGCCACGTCCCTGATCGGGGCCTGGAGCAGCAGTATCGTGAGCGCAATGGCCAGGCTGACGATCAGCGCCTGTCCGAGCGAGACGCGCAACCCGTCGTGGTCTCCGGCGCCGAAATTTTGCGCCGCGATCCCGGTCGTGCCCATCCGCAGGAAGTTCATGCCGATGTACAGGAACGTGAAGATCGTGGCGCCGATCGCCACGGCGCCGAGGTAAACGGAACTCTCGAGGTGGCCCATCACGCCCGTGTCGACCATGCCGAGCAGTGGCGCCGACACATTCGAGAGGATCATCGGCGCAGCAATGCGCCACATGTGTCGATCAGCCGAAGGCATTCACGCCCGTCAGTTCCTTGCCGACGACGAGCTGGTGCACTGTTTCGGTTCCTTCGTAAGTGATGACGCTCTCGAGATTCAGCATGTGGCGAATCGGCACGTACTCGGCGCTGATACCGGCGCCGCCGAGAATGTCGCGTGCATCGCGGGCAATGTCGATCGCGGCCCGGCAGTTGTTCCACTTGGCCAGCGAAACCTGCGTGGGTTTGAGCTTGCCCGCGTCCTTGAGGCGGCCGAGCCGAAGCGACAACAGCTGTGCCGTCGTGATACGGCGCGCCATGTCGGCCAGGCGAATCTGGATCGTCTGGGTATGCGAAATCGGCTTACCGAAGAGCACCCGGTCCTGCGCATAGTCGAGCGCCTCGTCGAGGCAAGCCTGGGCTGCGCCGATGACGCCCCAGGTAATGCCGTAGCGCGCCTGGGTCAGGCAGCTCAGGGGCCCCTTGAGGCCCGCTACGCCCGGCAGGACGTTGTCCTTCGGCACGCGCACGTTGTCGAAGAACAACGCACCGGTCACCGATGCCCGGAGCGAGAACTTGTCCTCGATTTCCTGCGCCTCGAAGCCCGGCATGTCCTTTTCGACGATGAAGCCCATGACGCCCTCGTCGGTCCGCGCCCAGACGATGGCGGCGTCGGCAATCGTGGCGTTCGTGATCCACATCTTCGATCCATTGAGGATCCAGTCGTCGCCGTCGCGCCGCGCATGCGTCTTCATGTTGCCGGGGTCGGATCCGCCGTGCGGCTCGGTCAGGCCGAAGCAGCCGATGGCCTCGCCGCGGGCCATCGCCGGCAACCAGCGATCTTTCTGCTCGTCCGACCCGTAGGCGTGGATCGGGAACATCACGAGGCTCGACTGCACCGAAACGAAGCTGCGCAGCCCGGAGTCGCCGCGCTCGAGCTCCTGGCAGATCAGCCCGTAGCTGACGCTGTTCATGCCGGCGCAGTCGTAGCCCTCGATGGAACTGCCGAGCAGTCCCAGCTCCGCGACCTCGCTGATCAGGTGCCCCGGAAATTCGTGTTTTTCAAACGCCTTGCGCATCACGGGGATGACACGGTCGTCAACAAAGCGGCCAACAGTCTCCTTGACCATGGCCTCTTCTTCGCTCAGTTCGGACCGAACGTCGAACAGATCGAGCGGATCGAGTGTGGATTTACTCACGGCTGGAATTCCTGGTATCGGATTGAGGGGCACCGATTCTAGATGAACTGCACGCGTTCGGCACGACGTATTAATACGAATCAGAAAGGGACCCGGAAGTGGCGATAAAGGACGGACAGCAGCCAGACCGGGCCGATCATCATCAGCTGAAAATCCTGCAGGATGGCGCGGAGGCCGCCGTTGCCGCGCCGCCCCAGCCAGAGGCCCACCGTCCCCGCGATCAGCAGCGCAATCGAGACGCCGAGCTGCGGATAGCCGGACTGTGCGAGCCACGAGTGGATCGCTGCGATGCCGAGCAGGAACGGCAGCATGCCGATCGCGAGCGACAGCGAGATAATAAAATAATAAATGGCCGTGGCCATCAGGAAGGCCGTTCCCCAGTTGAGCAACGGGGATATCTCAAAAAACTCGACCGGAGCCGGCAGGTACCAGAGGACCCCGACGGTGCCGAGCACGATCATCGGCACGGCGGCCCAGTAGACGACCGGGTTCTCCAGATCCTGATGATTGCGCTCGTAGCGCTCGAGCCAGCTGTCGATTTCGGACATGGGTCACAGTTTACGCGGTTTGATTGGACGGTCTGAACATAAGGCTGTTAATTAAGTCTGTGTTCAGGCAGGTAACACATACAATTCATCCGTAGTTTGCAGGCACGAGGAACAAACATGATCAATCGATCCGGAACGCTCATTCTCGCGTTCACCACGACGATGGTCCTTGTCAGCGGCTGTACGACGCTTGATCCGTACACGCGCGAGGAACAGATGAGCCAGTCGACCAAGGGCGCACTGATCGGGGCGGGCATTGGCACGGTTGTTGGCCTGATCTCCGGCGATGATGCCGTGGAGCGCCGCCAGCACGCAATGATTGCTGCCGGTATCGGTGCACTCGCCGGTGGTGGTGTTGGCTACTACATGGATAAGCAGGAGGCCGAGCTGCGTGCCCAACTCGAAGGCACGGGCGTCAGTGTCACGCGTAGCGGTGAACACATCACCCTGAACATGCCGGGCAACGTGACGTTCGCCACCGACAGTTCGGACCTGAGTCCCGCTTTCTTCGACGTACTCAGCTCGGTCGGTACGGTCCTCGATGAGTACGAGCAAACCGTCGTCGAGGTGGCCGGCCATACCGACAGCACGGGCTCGGAGGAGTACAACCAGGCCCTCTCGGAGCGTCGCGCCGACTCGGTTGCGCGTTACCTGCAATCGCAGGGTGTGATCCAGCAGCGCCTGATCACGGCCGGCATGGGTGAGCTGCACCCGGTCGCCGACAACGGCACGTCTGCGGGCCGTCAGGCGAACCGCCGCGTCGAAATCACGCTGGTCCCGCTGACCGCT
>JARRMH010000060.1:0-10699 GCA_037386205.1 Woeseiaceae bacterium
CCATCTGCAGGATTCGTCGCTGATTGCGCGCAAGCTGTTCGATGTTCACATGGTCGTCTGCGCGTCGCCCCAGTACCTTGCGGCGCACGGCGAGCCGCGCTCGCCCGTTGAGCTGCGTGATCACGATTGCCTCGTGTACTCGAACTTGCCCGAACCGGAGACCTGGCGCTGGCAGGAGCCGGACGGGTCGCGGCAACGGGTCGATCTGAACCCCGTCATGCGGGCGAGCAGCGGCGATTTCCTGGCAAACGCAGCAGCGCACGGTCTCGGCATTGTGATCCAGCCGACGTTTCTGGCCGCGGAGGCGATTCGCCGCGGCAACCTCGTTCCGGTCCTCGAGCACGTGCAGTGGCCCGCATCGCCGGCCTATGCCGTCTATCCGCCGACGCGCCACCTGTCGTACAGGGTGCGCGCGTTCATCGACTTCCTGGCCGAGCGCTTCGCGGGCGTGCCGCACTGGGACCGCGACTGCGCCTCTGTCGCAGCGCGCCGGCCTGCAGTGGCCCCGGACGATCGAGATGCAGTACCATCGGGCGTATGAACACAGCATCCAGCGACACGATTTACGATATTCCGGTCGACCGTATCGACGGCACGCCGGCGACCCTGGCCGATAATCGCGGTGACGTCCTGTTGATCGTCAACGTCGCATCAAAGTGCGGGTTCACGCCCCAGTACGAGGGGCTCGAGAAGCTGTACGAGACCTACCGCGATCGCGGCTTTGCGGTGCTCGGTTTTCCGTCGAATGACTTTCTCGGCCAGGAGCCGGGCTCCAACGAAGAGATTCAGGCGTTCTGTACGACGAATTTCGGCGTCGAGTTTCCGATGTTCAGCAAGATCACGGTTGCGGGCCCGGAGAAGCACCCGCTGTATGAGCATCTGACGGGTGCGCGGCGCGATGCGCTCGGCCGGGAGAAGATGGAGGCCTCGATCCGCAGCCACAATGCGGAGCCACCGCCGCGTCCGGAAGTGATCTGGAACTTCGAGAAGTTTCTCGTATCGCGCAGCGGCGAGGTCGTGCACCGCTTCGCCCCCGATATTGCGCCCGATTCGCCCGAGCTCATCGAGGCCGTCGAGGCGGAACTCGCCAGGGCCGCAACCTGAGCGTCGCGACCACTAGCCCGCGCGCTGCTTCAAACCGTTAAACGCATCCAGCGCGCGCTTGCGCGATTCCTTGAGATCGACGATCGGCCGCGGGTAGTCCTTGCCGAGTCGTACCCCTGCGGCATCGAGCACGTGGTCGGGCGCGTCCCACGGACAGTGGACGTACTTGTCCGGCATGCGAGCCAGCTCAGGA
Source organism: Woeseiaceae bacterium (assembly GCA_037386205.1). GTDB lineage: Bacteria > Pseudomonadota > Gammaproteobacteria > Steroidobacterales > Woeseiaceae > UBA1847. The sequence continues at coordinate 1,298 of JARRMH010000060.1, forward strand.
AGGTAGCGGCGTACGTAGTTGCCCTGCGGATCGAATTTCTGGCCCTGGGTCACCGGATTGAAGATGCGGAAGTAGGGTGCCGCGTCGGCGCCGCTTCCGGCCACCCACTGCCAGCTGGCACTGTTGTTCGCAAGATCGGCATCGAGCAGGCCATTCCAGAAGAATGCCGCACCGAAGCGCCAGTCCTGCAACAGGTTCTTGACGAGAAACGAGGCCACGATCATGCGCACGCGGTTGTGCATGTAGCCGGTGCGCCCCAGCTGCCGCATGCCCGCATCCACGATCGGGTAACCGGTGGCGCCGTCCTGCCAGGCCTGGCGGGCATTCTCGTCCTCGGCCCAGGGAAACCGGTCGAATTTCTTCTGCAGGTTGTCATGCGGTAATTCGGGCCAGTGGAACAGCAGGTGAGCCGAGAACTCACGCCAGCCGAGTTCGCTCAGGAACTTGTCCGCACAATCATCCTCCGTGCCCCCGGCGTGCTCGATGACCGCATGCCGCACCTGGTGCGGCGAAATCTCGCCGAAGTGCAGGTGCGGGGAGAGTCGCGACACGGCGTCGAGGTCGGGCCGGTCGCGGCCTTCGGCGTACTGTTCGAATCCCGATTCGAGGAAAGCGGACAGCGCCGCGTGGGCACCTTTCTCGCCGGGCTGCCAGCCGTGCTCGTCGTTTTCGAACCACGGGAACGCCGGGAGCAGCGGCTTCTCGTTCAGGCCTTCCAGCCGGCCGATCGTATCGAGGCGCAGGTCGGAGGGAGCCGGCAGAGGCTCCCGCGGGCTGAGCTCCTGGCAACCGTTGCGATAAAACGGTGTGAATACCCGGTACGGTGTGCCGTCCTGCTTGGCCACGACGGCCGGGTCGTAGAGATAGGATCCGTTGAACGTATGTGCCGGGATGTTGGCGTCGAGCAGATCCTTTTTGATGTGCGTGTCGCGCTCGACGCGCCAGGGCTCGATGCAGCGATTCCAGTACACGGCGTCCGCATCCACATCCTTCACAAGCCGGGGGATGATTTCAGCTGCCGGCCCGCGCAGAATGTGCAGCGCGCCGTCGAGCGCCGCATTGAGTTCGGCCAGGCTCTTGCGCAGCCACCAGCGGCTTGCCGAGCCCGGTGCCCATTCACCTGCGTCCTCATCGTCGTGGATGTAGACGGGTATGATCGAAGCACCGCTGCGCGCCGCCGCATGCAGGGCCGGGTTGTCGCTGACCCGGAGGTCCTGGCGAAACCAAACGATCGCTTTTTGGGTCTCAGACATGCAAACCGGGGTCGTTGCAAAAAACGACCTTAATTATTTCTCACGCCGGATGCCAGAATTGTAAGCATTGGTAACGGTTGCAAACGAAAGGAAGGCACTATGCGAGTGGCAATTGTCGGTGGCACGGGATTCGTCGGAGGCTACCTGGTGCAGGCGCTGCTCAGGGCCGGGCATGAGGTCAAGGCGCTGGTTCGGCCGGGACGCGAGTCGAAACTGCGGGCAAGCGATGGTGTCGAGATCGTGTCCGGAGACCTCGCATCGACAGATGCGCTACAAGAGCTGGTCGGCGGATGCGATGCCGTCATCTACAATGTCGGCCTGCTGCGCGAGTTCCCGGGCAAAGGCATCACGTTCGAGCAGACCCAGTACCAGGGGGTTGTCGACACGATCGACGCAATGCAGGAAGCGAATGTCGAACGCCTGTTGCTGATGAGCGCCATTGGCGTCAACGACACGGGCACGAAGTACCAGACGACCAAGTACCGTGCGGAGCGGCATGCCCTGGAGAGCGACCGGGACGTCACCTTGATGCGTCCCTCGGTCATCTTCGGCGACCCGCGCGGAACAATGGAGTTCGCGACCCAGTTGTACCGGGACATGGTCCGGCCGCCGCTACCTGCAGTCGATTTCGGCGATGTCCAAATGTCGCCGGTTTTCGTCGAGGATGTGGCAGATGCATTCGTGGCGGCGCTCGAGGATGATGGGACGATCGGCGAGGTCATCGAACTGGCCGGGCCCGAGGTGCTGAGCTGGCAAGACATCGTGACGCGCATTGCCGAGGGCGCCGGCAAGGACAAGGTTCTGCTGTCGATGCCGATTTCGCTGATGCGTGTCGGTGCGACACTGTTCGACTGGCTGCCATTCTACCCGGTGACACGAGACCAGCTCACGATGCTCGAAGAAGGCAACACCGCGTCACCGGACCCGTTGCAGCGGCTCATCGGGCGGGAGCCCCGCGCGATGACCCCAGGCGCCCTCGATTACCTGGCGGACTGAAACGATCTGTTACAAATACACACACATTTGTCACCACTGGGGCTTTCCGGGGGCGTACCTTTCTAACCGTCTAACTCCCCCAAGACGGCACACGGACGTGCCGCATTCTTTGCCAGTCGCGCCTGTGCCCGTTTATAGTCTGAGCCCCCGCCGCCGCCAAGGATCCGACGTGTACGGACGTATTTTCCTCTCGCTGATCGTTTTGCTGCTGGCCACGCAGCCCGCTTTCGCCAAGACGCGCGTCGCCGAATTCAGGGGGACCGGCAATACGACGACCGCCATCTTCCGCGTCGAGTCGCCGTGGTTGCTCGACTGGCGCCTCGACGGCGACTTCGATCAGATGGTCGGGCTCGAAATTACGCTCATCGAAGCGCGCAAGAGTCGCCATGTCGGCCGGGTTCTCTACACGAAGCGACGCGGCAACGGAGCGAAGTTGTTCCACACGGCCGGCCTGTACCAGCTGCGCATCAGCTCGACGCTGGCGCGCTGGACGGTGAAAATCGAGCAGCTGACGCCCGAAGAAGCCGAGCAGTACACGCCGAAGTCGCAGAACTGACGCCGGGTGACCCGGCGCCGCAGGTGTCGCCTGCCGTAGCGCTCTGTGCGATCATCTGATCGTGGAGACGGCACCTTCAAACAAGACCAGTGCGGTCGTCATCATGGCCGCTGTCGTTGTCGTCATCTACGGCATGCAGATGATGTCGGTCTTGCTGGTGCCGTTCCTGATCGCCGTGTTCCTTGCGCTGATAACGGCCCGTCCCATGCTCTGGTTGCAGGCGCATCGTGTTCCGTCAGTCCTGGCCGCCCTGCTGATTGTTTCGATGCTGATGCTGTTCCTGGCGGTACTCGGCACGATACTCGGTACCTCGATTGCCGAATTCACGGCCGCCTTGCCGTCTTACCAGAAGCGCCTTGACGTCATCATCGATGGCGTATTCGATTTCATGGTCAGGAATTTCAATCTCGATCCGTCCGTAGAGAGTATCAGCGACATGATCGACCCGGGCTGGGCAATGGGGCTCGTGGCCGGTCTGCTCAACGGACTGCGTGACGTCCTGACAAATGCCTTCCTGATCATTTTCACCATGATCTTCATTCTGCTCGAGGCTTCGACGGCGAAGACCAAGTTCGAGGCGGCCTTCGGCAAGAGCGCAGACAATCTCGACGAATTGCGCTACTTCATGCAGAACCTCGGCCGCTATCTCGGGATCAAGACACTCGTCAGTCTGGCGACCGGCGTTTGCGCCGGACTGCTCACGTGGTCGCTGGGTCTCGACTTCCCGCTGTTGTGGGCAATGCTCGCGTTCCTGTTCAACTATGTGCCGACAATTGGTTCGATCATCGCGGCCGTGCCGGCGGTCCTGCTGGCGCTGATACAGATCGGGCCGGGTGCCGCCGGCGCCACGGCGCTCGGTTTCATCATTATCAACATCGTCTTCGGGAATTTCCTCGAGCCGCGCCTCATGGGCTACGGTGTCGGCATCTCGCCACTCGTCGTCTTCGTCGGCCTCGTTGCCTGGGGCTGGATCTTCGGTCCGGTTGGCATGCTGTTGTCCGTGCCGTTGACGATGACGCTGAAGATGGCACTCGAAAGCGACGAACACACGCGATGGATCGCCGTACTGCTGGGTTCGCAGCGCGATGCGCGCTATGCGATTCGCCGGCGCGACAGGAGGCGCAGCAACGCCGATCAGGCGACGTCTTCCTCGTCGTAGTCGTCGCTGACAGGCTCGGATTCTTCGAGCTGCTCGAGAAGATTGATTGCGACGGCGACAAAATCCGTATCGGTGATGATGCCAACGAGCTTGTCGTCGTCGAGCACGGGCAGGCAGCCTATCTTGTGTTTCTCGAGGAACAACGCGGCATGCCGCAGGCTCGCGTTGAGATCCACCGTCGCCACGTCGGTGACCATGGCATCTCTGATGCCGATATCGTTCGCATGAATGCGGCTGTTGTCGTCGCGCAGGAAACTGTCGGTGGCGGCGAGAACGTTGGTCAACGTGATCAGTCCGACGAGCCGATCGCCGTCGACCACCGGAATGTGGTGGATCCGGTTGTCGTGCATCAGCGTCCGAGCTTGTGCCAGCGTCGCGGCCGGCGATACCGTGATCAGGTTGGTGCTCATGATGGCGTCGATGCTGAACATTTTCGCGTCCCCTGTCTTTTTCTCACCCTTTCTTGACGTCACACAGCCAGTCTATCCTCGGGACATGGGCGCACCATTGCGACAAACACCTACAACACAGCACCGAATGGCTGCTTTATAGTGTGCAAATGAAAAGGCGAATCCTGTTGCCGCTGGTGCTGCTTGCATTGGCCGGTGCGGCCGGCGCAGAGGAGCCCGATGCCAGGCAGCTCGTCAAGAATGCGATCGATCACTGGCGTGGCCTCTCCTCGTACACGGTGATGACGATGGTCATTCACCGGCCCGACTGGGAACGGTCCATGACCATGGAGGCCTGGACCAAGGGTGACGATCGTGCGCTGGTGCGCGTCATCGAGCCCAAGAAGGACCGCGGCAACGGAACGCTTACCGATGACGACAGCATGTGGACCTACTCGCCGAAGGTCAATCGCGTCATCAAGGTACCGTCGTCGATGATGGGGCAGAGCTGGATGGGGTCGGATTTCTCGAACAAGGACATTGCACGGGCCGACGACATCATCGACCAGTACGACCATACACTCGTGGACACGAGCGTCATCGACGAGATTGAGACGTACACGATCCAGTCGGTCCCGCACGAGGAAGCCGCCGTCGTATGGGGCAAGGAAGTACTCACGATCCGCGCAGACTACGTCGTACTCGAGCACGCGTTCTACGACCAGGACGGCCAGGTCGTGAAGACGCTCACGTCGCTCGATATCGGTGACATGGGCGGCCGAACGATCGCCACGCGACAGCGTATGCAAAAGGCCGACGAACCCGGCGAATGGACCGAGATCGCGGTACTGGAGGTCGAGTACGACCTCGAGCTCAGGGACAGCCTGTTCACCTTGTCGAATCTCAGGAATCCCCGCGACTAGAGAGAGCCAATGGACATCACGCTGCGTCTCGCCTGGCGCAATCTCTGGCGGCAGCCGCGACGAACCTGGCTTACGATCGGGGCGATGGTGTTCTCCGATGTGCTCCTGATTTTCATGATCTCGCTGCAGTTCGGGATGTACGGGCTGATGATCGACAACACGCTGCGTATCTTCAGCGGGCACATCCAGGTACAGGCGCCGGGGTACAACGACGACCAGAAGATGCGCCAGGCCGTTCCTGACGTGCGGCCGCTGGCGGCCGAACTGCGCAGCGATCTCGGGAGCGAGACGATTGCGGCCCGCGGCAAGGCCTTCGGGCTCGCATCGAGTAAGGAACGCAGCTACGGGATCGGCGTATACGGGGTCGAGCCGGCGTTCGAGCCGCACGTGTCGAACATCCCGGGCCTGGTCGACCAGGGACGGTATCTGGGCGACATCGATGCCTACGAGATCGTGATCGGGAGCGTGCTGGCCCGCAACCTTCGCGTCGCCGTTGGTGATGAGCTGACGCTGCTCGGCAGCGGGCTGGACGGTTCCTTCGCGGCGGCGGTCCTCGAGGTCGTCGGCACCTTCGACAGCGGGGTGCAGGACATCGACCGCAATATCGGGGAGATGCCGCTGGGTGCCTTCCAGGAAATCTTCTTCATGAACGGTGCCGGCCACCAGGTCGTGGTGATGGCGCCTTCTCTCGACGAGGTGCCGGCGCTGCAGTCCCGGGTCGAAGCGCTCGTCGCCGGCCGGGACGGCCTCGTCGTGCGGGACTGGGATGCGCTCGAGCCCGGCCTCAAGCAGGCGATCGAGGCGGACATGAGCAGCGCGTTCTTCATGTACGGGATTCTCGTGATCCTCGTTGCTTTCAGCGTCCTGAATACGCAGCTCATGTCGGTGCTCGAGCGGACCCATGAATTCGGTGTCGTGATGGCCCTTGGCATGAAGCCGGCCCGCCTCGGTGGTCTCGTCATGCTGGAAACGGCGCTGATGGGGTTGATTGGGCTGGTGCTCGGCGCCCTGATCGGCGCCGCCGTGACCCTGTGGCTCGGTACCCAGGGCTATTCGGTGCCGGGCATGGAGGAGATGGCTGCCCAGTTCAATCTGCCGGCCCGCATTTATCCCGAGACGACGTGGCTGTCGACGCTGCTCGGTCCGACGGTCGTGTTCGTCTTCACGCTGCTGGCCGCCGTCTACCCGGCGTTGCGATTACGGCGTCTGCACCCGGTCGAGGCAATGAGGAGCGCCTGATGCGGATCCTTCCGGTCCTCGCCCAGCTTGCCTGGCGTTACCTGTGGCGCAACCGCCGGCGGACGATCATTATGCTGTCCGCCGTGTCGGTCGGCATCTGGGCAATGATCTTCATGATGGCGCTGAGCCGCGGCATGGTGGACCAGATGATCAGCGACGGCATCAGCGTGATTCCGGGGCATGTGCAGATCCACGATCCCGACTTTCTCGATGATCCCAGTATCAGCAACCCGATCCCTTACAGCGAAGCGGAACTGGAGCATAAGTTTGACGATGCGGGGTTCGTGGCCTGGGCGAGCCGGGTACGCGTCCCGGCCGTAATTACGAGCGAACGGGAGTCGCGCGGGGTTACGCTGCTTGGCATCGATCCCGCAGCCGAACGCGAGTTCACGTTCGTCGACTACGACCGGGTCGACGGCCGTTTCCTCGACGGCGTCGACGATAACGGTCTGGTCATGGGTGCCAAGCTTGCCGATACGCTGGAAACGGAAGTCGGCAAGCGTGTCGTCCTGATGAGCCAGGGGCCCGACAACGACATTGCCGATCGCGGCTTTCGTGTCGTCGGTCTGTTCCATACGAGCAGGGAGTCCTACGAAGAGTCGTTCGTATTTCTCGGCCGGCAGACCGCACAGGAAATGCTGCACATCGGGGACGCCACGACCGAGGTGGTGTTCGTCGGCGACGACTACCGCAACGTGGACCCCGTCTTCGAGAAAGTGACAGCCGCAGTCGATGATTCGGTCACGGTCAGTCGGTGGACGGAAGTCGACCGGTACCTCGGTACGATACTGAAGACCATGGATGGCTTCATGCTGATCTGGGTGGTCGTCATCTTTCTCGCGCTGTCGTTCGGGCTGGTCAATACGCTCGTCATGGCGGTGTTCGAGCGGGTGCGCGAGATCGGCCTGATGCTGGCGCTTGGCATGAAGCCGGGAATGGTCCTCGGCCAGATCGTCATCGAGTCGATGCTGCTGCTCAGCATCGGCCTGCTGATTGGCGACGTGCTCGCCTACATCTCCGTGAAGCCGCTCGAAAGTGGAATCGATCTGTCGATCGTTGCCAAGGGCATGGAGATGTTCGGGGCATCGAGCGTGTTGTACCCGAAGCTGTACCTGAAAGACGTCATACTTGCGAATGTCGTGGTGTTGTTACTCGGCTTTCTTGCAAGTCTGTCGCCGGCGTGGCGCGCGTCGCGCTACCAGCCCGTTGAAGCAATCACCAGGATGGGACAATGACAGCCGTACGTTGTGTGGACATATGCAAAACCTATCGCCAGGGCGAGGTGGACATCAAGGCGCTTGACCACCTGAGCATCGAGGTCGGCAAGGGCGAGTTCGTGTGCCTCATGTCGCCGTCGGGTGGTGGCAAGACGACCTTGTTGAATGCCATCGGCGGGCTGGACATTCCCGACAGCGGGGAGGTCTGGGTTGCCGGCGAGCGCATCGACCGGATGAGCAAGGGGGAACTGGCCGACCTGCGCCTGGCCAGCATCGGTTTCGTCTTCCAGGCCTACAACCTGATTCCCGTGCTGACGGCCCGGGAAAACGTCGAGTTCGTGATGCAGGTGCAGGGTGTCCCCGCGTCCGAGCGGCGGGAAAAGTCCCTGGCTATACTCGACGAGGTCGGTCTGGAGGGGCTGCAGGACCGACGACCGGCGGAAATGTCGGGCGGCCAGCAACAGCGCGTCGCCGTCGCCCGGGCAATCGTTTCGCGACCGGCCCTGGTGCTCGCCGACGAACCCACCGCCAATCTCGATTCACAGACGTCCGCGGGTCTCATGGACCTGTTCACCGAACTCAACGAAAACCACCGCACGACGTTTATTATCGCGACGCACGATCGGCGCGTGATGCACTACGCGAAACGCCTCGTCCGCATGCTCGACGGGCGCATCGTCGACGACATCGAGCAGGATGCGGCCTAGCCTCGCACTGCTCTTGCTGCGCTCGAGACGGAATTCGGGGGGCACACCAAGCTGCGCGTGGTCGGCCAGGCCTACCCGGCTGACAGCGCTTATCGCCAGCTGGCGGGACCCGATAGCGTCGACGCGTCTGCAGTCCTGCGGCTCAATTTCGGTGCCAGCGCGGGCCGCTGGACCTTCGACAGCGCGTACCAGTTACTCGGTATTCGGGCCGATACGCTCGCGTTGACGCCACTGCCTGCGGATGAACGGCGGCTGTTCGGGCTGACCGACGTCATCAGCAGCGACGACGACAGCGCACTCCTGCAGCGGCTCGACCGGCTCTGGGTCGGCTATGCCAGCGAAAAAGCCGTCGCGCGCTTTGGCCGGCAGGCCCTGTCGTGGGGCAACGGGCTGGCCTATGCGCCGATGGACCTGGTCAACCCGTTCGATCCGGCGTCGGTGGACACCGAGTACAAGGCCGGGGACGACATGCTCTATCTCCAGTACCTGCAGGACAACGGCAATGACGTCCAGGCAGCCTGGGTACTGCGCCGCAACCCGGATACCGGCGACGTCGACAGTAATGAATCCACGGTAGCCGCCAAGTATCACGGGTTCGCCGGCGCCGCCCATGGGCGCGTCGCTGCCGATCAGTTCGACCTCGATCTTCGGCGCCCGGTCCATGCGCACGACCCGGTAGTCGTTGAAGTTGCCCTGCACCGCGCGGCCGTCCTCGATGGTGATCTCGCCGTGCAGCGCGGCGCTGAGGCCGTAGACGATGCCGCCCTCCATCTGCGCCCGCACGCCCAGGGGGTTGACCGCGAATCCCCCGTCCGCCGCGCACCACACGCGCTCGACCCGGATTTCGCCATCCTCGATCCGCACCTGCGCAACCTGGGCCACGATGCTGCCGAAGGACTCCTCGATGGCGACGCCAAGGCCGTTGCCGTCCGGCAGGGCCCGCCCCCAGCCGGACATGGCGCG
>JARRMH010000061.1:0-9712 GCA_037386205.1 Woeseiaceae bacterium
GCCGACCTGTCCGACCAGGTCGGCCGCCGCATCCTTGCAGCGCGCCGGGAAATCGGCGACAAGCTCGTGCGCACCTAATGGATCGGCACGGGCAGTGCCGTCGCGCTGAACCCGGTCCCCGTTGCCGACCTGTTTGCCGCGGCGTTCATCGACGTCGGCATGGTCGTGCACCTGTCGCGCGTGTACGGACTGCCGCTGAGCCGCCAGGAGGCCGGCTCCATCGTCAGGGTCATCGTGGCCGAGGCCGCCGCGTTGATGGGTACCGTATGGGCGTTGCACCTGGTGTCGAGCGCGCTCAAGGTCGGTACCCTCGGATTGTCGACCGTGCTGACGGCCGGCGCGCAGGGGGCCATCGCGTACTACAGCACGTACCTGGTCGGCAAGGCGGCCGGCGAGTACCTCGCCAGGGGCAAATCGTGGGGCGAGGGTGGACCGAAGAAGGTCGTCAAGCACATCCTCGATTCACTCGACGGCGACACGGTGTTGCGCGACGCCCGACGCGAAATCCGGGCGCGCCTGAGGATGAACTGAGTGGATCGCGAGGCCCGCATGCGGCGTATCTGGGAGACCGTTGCGGAGATACCGCCCGGGTGCGTTGCCAACTACGGGCAGGTGGCCGAGATCGCGGGAATCCCGCGGGGCGCAAGACAGGTGGGCTATGCTCTCCGGCACACGCCGAACGGCCTCGCCCTGCCGTGGCACCGGGTTGTCCAGGCGTCGGGCAGGAGTGCGTTCGCTCCCGGCAGTGGGGCGTTTCGCGCCCAGCGCGAGCGCCTGGCGGACGAGGGCGTGACCATGCGGCATGGTAAAGTCGACATGCAACGTTACCGCTGGCAGCCCGAGCTCGACGAGCTGTTGTGGAAGCCATCGTCTATGTGGGACGAACAAGCATGACCACGGTGATTTTTTCGCACGGCCAGGAAAGCGGCCCCTGGGGCACGAAAATTCGTGCCATGGCGGAACTCGTCGAAAGCGAGGGCCTGGTAGCTCACAGCATCGACTACCGCGGTATCGCCGACCCCACCGAACGCGTCAGGAAATGCGTCGAGGAATGTGCCTCATTTGACGGTCCGTTGATTCTCGTCGGTTCGAGTATGGGCGGACACGTGGCCGCCGCGGCCGCGGTGGACGTGGGTGCGGTCGGTCTGTTCGTCCTCGCGCCCGCCTTTTTCATGGAAGACTTCGAGGACCTGACGCCGGACCCGCCGCCGATCCCGATCGGCATCGTGCACGGCTGGCACGACGACATCGTGCCTGTCGATAACAGCATACGCTTTGCCCGCTCGTGCAGCGCCACCCTGCATCTCGTGAATGGCGATCATCGCCTGACCGCGAATATCGACGAAATCAAGTCGTATTTGCAGCAGTTCATTCTCGACGTATCGACGCGCAGTCGCGAAGGAAGAGAATCATGAAATACTGGACCCTGACCATCAGCCTCCTGATCCTGGGGTGCGGCACCGGTGAGTCCGACGATCCCGACGCGATGGCGACGAAAGAGGTCGCAGAAGAAACCGCCGACACCGTCGGGGAGGAGATTTCCGCTACCCTGAACGCAGCACAAGACGCCGCCAGGGGTGTCGGCGGCGAGTTACAAAGAGCAAAGGACAACGTCGATGATGCCGTCGACGAGGCCGAAGGCGAAGTGAAAAACTAGGTGCGCTTCGCAGGCTTCATCTCGCGGCCGCTGCACTGGTTCGCCGGTCGGGTTTTTTCATTCTGGGCGCGGCCCACGATTCATCCGGATAAACCGGCCGAATACATTACGGATAAGGATGCCGAGGTCGTCTATGTCCTCGAGTCGGGAGGCCTTGCCGACGTTCTGGCATTGGAACAGGCGTGCGCCCTGCATGATATGCCGTCGCCGACCGAGCCGATCGAGTTTTGTGGCAATTTCGAATATCGGCGCTTTGTCGTGCTGCGACGCAAGGAAGGGCTGTTCGTGCGGCAGCCCCGGAAGACCGGCTCCCGCCGGCTCCGGCGTCTCGTCGAGGCGGCAGAGGGCTGCGACAAGGATTTGTTGCTGATGCCGGTGGCGCTCTATTGGGGGCGTTCGCCCGAAAAGGAACGTTCCTACGTGAAGCTGCTGTTCTCGGAGAACTGGGACGCCATCGGGCGCACGCGCAAGTTCTTCACGACGCTCGTGCACGGCCGCAACACGCTTCTGCGATTCAGCCACGCGCTGCCGCTGAGTTCGATCGATGTCACCGGCAAATCCGCCGAAGTGGCGTTTCGCAAGGTGTCGCGCATCCTGCGCGTCCATTTCAGGCAGCGACGCATCGCCACGGTCGGGCCGGACCTGTCCCATCGACGCACGCTGGTCAACGAGGTGCTGCGCTCGCCCGACGTGCGCCGCGTGATCGCTGCCGAGGCCGGCGGTGACCCGCACAAGCAGGAACTGGCACGGCGTAAAGCACGCGACTATGCGTTCGAGATAGCGGCCGACTTCTCCTATCCGACCATTCGCGTGCTCTACCGCCTGCTGCGGCGGCTCTGGCATCAGATTTACGACGGTATCGAGTTGAACCATGCGGCAAAGCTCCACGAGGTGGCGAGCAAGGGAGAAGTCATCTACGTACCCTGCCATCGCAGCCACTTCGATTACCTGCTGCTCGCCTACATCACCTACGAGGAAGGCCTGCACCTGCCGCATACCGCGGCTGGCATCAACCTGAACATACCGATCGTCGGCAACATCATGCGTCGGGGCGGCGCTTTTTTCCTGCGGCGCACGTTCAAGGGCAATCGCCTCTACGCCGCGGTCTTCGACGCTTATATCCAGATCGTGCTCGGCAGAGGCCATTCGATGGAGTATTTCGTCGAAGGCGGGCGCAGCCGCACCGGCCGGTTGCTGCCGCCCAAGGGCGGCATGCTTGCGATGACCATTAATGCCTACGTGACGAATCCCCAGCGTCCGGTCATTTTTGTGCCCGTGAACTTCGGCTACGAGAAACTCATCGAGGGCGGTGCTTTCATCGACGAGCTCGGTGGCGCCGAGAAGAAAAAGGAGACGCTCGTCGGGCTGCTCCGTTCGATCAAGTCGTTGCGCGACTATTTCGGCAAGGTCTGGGTCAACATCGGCGAGCCGATCGAGCTCGAGCCGATTCTCGATCGCCGGCATCCCGAGTGGCGGGAATACGAACCCGTCAACGGCGAGCGGCCCGAGTGGCTGGGCGGCGTCGTCGACGAAGTCGGGCTGCGCATCATGCAGAACATCAATGCGGCGGCCGCCGTGACCCCGGCGAGCCTGGTCGCTTTCGTGCTGCTGTCCACACCCAAGCAGACGATCGGCCTCGAGGAACTGAAGCGACAGCTGCAGCTGAGCCTCGACCTGTTGCGCCGCTTCAGGTATTCCGACTACGTGACGATTCCCGACTGGTCACCCGATCAGATTATCGGGCATTGCGAGCGGCTCGACGTGATCAGCCGCAGCGTGCATCCGATGGGCGAAGTGATTCACATGGAAGAGCGCACCGCCGTCCTGATGACCTACTTTCGCAACAATATCCTGCACCTGCTGGCCGTTCCCGCTTCGGTGGCCTGCTGTTTCATCCAGGGTCGGGAGCTTCCGCAAAGCGAAGTGCTGCGGCTGATTCGCCTGATCTACCCGTTCATGCAAAAGGAGCTGTACCTCAAGTGGCCCGTCGAGGAGATCGACGCGGTGACGAACGAGGCGATCCAGTCGCTGATCGATCTCGGTATTCTGAGTTACGCCGATGATGGCGAGACACTGGTGCGGCCGCCGTCCGGATCTGCAAAGGGGTTCCAGCTGCTCATGCTCGGCCAATCGATGGTGCCAATGCTGCAGCGATTCTACCTCGCCATCGCGATCCTCGTCGGTAACGGTTCGGGCAATCTGACCCGCGCCCGGCTCGAGACGCTGTGCGAGCAGAGTGCGGAACGGCTGTCCATGATTTACGGCCTGCACTCCCCCGACTTCTTCAACAAGACGCTGTTCCACGACTTCTTCAAGATGCTGCAGGAACAGGACGTCTTGCGCCGCAACAGTGACGGCCTGATCGAGTTCGACGACAACATCACTTCGATCGGCAGCGACGCGCGCCTCGTGCTGGGCGAGGAGATCCGCCACAGCATCCTCTCACTGACGATGACGGGCGCCGTCCCCGAGGAGTGAGCGTGGCCTAACGTGTTCTCCGGTACGCGAGACGCCGCAGGTCAGCTGCAATGGCAAACCCGGCGCCCCATGCGGGGCTGCTGTCCGTGAAGCCCGTGAATGCGTAGATTTCGAGTTCGAGCACATCACCGAGCGGTAGCACGAAATACGCCTGCACTTCCTGGATGTCGTCGAACTCGGGGATCGACGACTGGCGGTAGTCAGCCATGACGCCGACATATTGACCACCCTCGGTGGCGTAGCTCAGCCCGGCCGTCGCGAGGAATACGTCGTCGAACGACACGTCCGGCGGTTCGCCGCGCCAGCGGTGTCCGATCGAGCCGAATAGCGTCACGCTGTCGAAGAACTTGTAGCCGTCGAGATAGACCGTGGCGTCGTTTTCTCCGGTACCGAGCCCCTTGTCGCGATCGGCCGAGCCGAACTTGAATGTGCCGGTGACGTCGAGCGCCATGTCGAGGTCGCCGCTGTGCAGGATGTTGAATGCCGTCAGGCTGGCGGTGATGTCGCCCAACCCGTTCGTGGTCGTGGTCACGCCTTCGCTGGTCGTGTCCACGCTGAGGTACGGCACACTGATGCTGAACGCGAACTTCTCGTACACGGCCGTAAAGCCCAGCGGGACGTACGTGTCCCGGACCTCGGCATCGGTACCGTAGTCGCCCTCGCTGATGCTGGCGCCAGTCGACACGCTGAGTTCAGGGTACGGGTCCGACTGGGCCATCGCCGCCGTAGCGGCCAGGAGGCCGCACAGCAAGAATGCTGTGCGGCTGTAGTTGACCCCACTGGACATCTAATCCTCCCTGACCGGGTTGCCCCTGTCATCGAGCTTGATATTGCGGTTCCGGGCCCGGACCTGGATTTCCTCGCGGTGCTGCGCGAGGAACTGCTGACGCTCCTGTTCGGTCGCCATGTTCCGCAGGCGTTCCTGGAATGCAAAGCGTTCCTCGCCGGTCATCAATTCGTAGCCGTAGATGCGGTTCTCGGCCTGCCTGGCCTCATCCGGCGCCTTGGTCCGGTCCTGTATCCGGTCGCGGTCCTGCGCCGGATCGCTGATGCGTTGCCGATCGTGAAAACGGTCACGCTCGAGATCCCGCTGTACGCGTTCGACCTGGGCGCGCTGCTGCGCCTCGCTGCCGTTGCGCTTGCCGTTGCCATTGCCACTGCCCTGGGCGACGGCAATGGTCGGAGCGGCGATGAGGGCACCGACGACCAGTGCCATGATGCTGCTGCGTGTCTTCATGTTGCACCTCCGAACTGTGTATGCAACAGGAAAACGTCCGCTCCGATCCGGGGTTGACCCGTGCACGGTAAGTAGATGTGCGTATCAGGCGTCCATGTCCGGGATCATCTCGCTCTCGAGCGCGGTGATCATGTCCTTGAGCAGGAGTCTGCGTTTTTTGAGGCGGCGGATTCGCAACTGGTCGACCATTGGGTCTTCCTGCAGGCGGTCGATCAGGTAATCGAGGTCCCGGTGACTGACGCGTAGCTCCCGTAATCGCTCGAGCTTGGCAAACGATTCGGTGTCTACTTTGTCGGTCATGAACTTATGCTACTCGGTGTCGGGGAGCAGTGCCAACCAGTCCCGGTCCGCGGCTCCGATGACGAAGAAGTAGGGGTTGAGAATCTCTTCTTTTGCGTTGTATTTCATAGGCTTGCCGTCAAGCGTCACGACGCTGCCGCCGGCCTGTTCGACCACCGCTTGTGCCGCCGCGGTGTCCCACTCGGACGTGGGCCCGAGGCGCGGGTAAATATCGGCGCCACCCTCGGCGACGACACAGAACTTGAGCGAACTGCCCATGGGCACAAGGTCGAAATCACCGACGCGTTCGAGGTATTCATCGAGGCTCGCACCGCGGTGCGAGCGGCTACCGACGATGCGGGCGGGCTGGCTGCTGGCCTCCGCGACGTTGATCGGTACCCAGGCCCCGTCCGCGTCGCGCCGCCGGGCGCCGAGCCCGGCACAACCGACGTAGGACTTTTCCTGTACTGGCACGTGGACGACGCCGAGAACGGGCCGGTGCCCTTCGATGAGTGCAATATTGACCGTAAACTCTCCGTTGCGGTTGACGAATTCCCGGGTGCCGTCGAGCGGGTCGACGATCCAGTAGCGCTGCCACTCGCGACGGACGGCGAACTCGGGCAGCCCGGACTCCTCTGAGATGATCGGGATGTCCGGCGTCAGCGCCTTCAGCCCGGCATCGATGCGGCGATGAGCGGCGAGGTCGGCCTGCGTGAGCGGCGACTCGTCTTCCTTCTCTTGCACGGCGAAGTCGGTCGAGTAGACTTCGAGAATCGCCCGGCCGGCATCCTCGGCCAGCGCCACGACGGGTTCCACGAGTGACTTGAGTTCCATGTTTCTATCCGGCAACGAAAACGGGCGCGCAGTATAGCAATGAACGTCGATCCGCAAACCGCACTTGAGCGCTGCGAGACCCTGATGCTGGACATGGACGGCACGATTCTCGATCTCGCCTACGACAATTACATCTGGCTCGATCTTGTGCCCCGGCGGTATGCCGCGGCCAACGGCATGACATTCGAACAGGCGAGAGAGGAACTGATCGAAAAATACCGCGCCGTGCAGGGCAACCTCGAGTGGTACTGCCTCGATCACTGGAACGATCGCCTCGGCATCGACGTGGTCCAGATCCATCACGACGTTGCCTATCGCATTCGCTATCTTCCGGGGGCGCTCGACTTCCTGCGGTCAGTCGCCGAACTGGACAAGAAAGTCTTGCTCGTGACGAATTCGCATCCCGATACGCTGCATCTCAAGGAGGCGGTCACAGGCTTCGGCGACTACTTCGATGGCCTGTACAGCTCGCATGCATACGGGCATGCGAAAGAATCACAGGCATTCTGGCATGCTCTCCGGGACGAAGTGGACTTCGATATCGGCACGACGCTGTTCGTCGACGACTCCCGACCGGTGCTGAAGAGTGCCCGTGACTACGGCGTGTCGATGCTCGTCACGGTGACGCGACCCGACTCGCAAACGCCACTCTGCAACGGCTCCGGTTTTCCCGGCGTCGAAGGAGTCCGGGACCTGCTGGGCTAGCTCTTTTTGCGCGATCCGCGGCGGTGTCGCCGGTTGCTCGACGATTTATTGTGCTGCTTGCCGCCGGGCCTGCGGCGCGGACCCCCGCCGCGACGCTGGCGCGGCTTCGGCTTGACGATCTCGGGCAAGTCGTCGGGGTCGTATTCTGCCACCGGCAGCTTGTGGCCGATGTACTCCTCGATGTCCGGGAGCGACATGACGTAGGTTTCGCAGCCGAAACTGATGGCATCCCCCGCCGCCCCGGCACGCGCGGTCCGACCAATGCGGTGCACGTAATCTTCCGCGTCTTGCGGGAGGTCGAAGTTGATGACGTACTGCACGTCCGGGACGTGCAGCCCGCGTGAGGCGACATCCGTCCCGATCAGGACCGGCAACTCGCCACTCTGGAAGTCCTTCAACATGCGCAGGCGCTTGTTCTGGGGAACGTCCCCGGAAATGGCCTGCGCATTGAGACCGTTCGCTTTGAGAAAGTCCTGGACGCGCTCGGCATCCCGTTTCATGTTGACGAAAATCATGATGCGCCCGGCGCCCATCTCGCGAATCAGACCGATGAGCAGCGGCATCTTGTCTTGATTCGACGGAAAGAAGATCGCCTGGCGCACTTTGTCCGCGGTGACCTTGTCGGGCTCGATCAGGATGAGTTCGGGTTCGTTCATGTGCTCGTAGGCGAGTTCCATGACGCGGTGTGACAGGGTCGCCGAGAACAGCATGTTCAGGCGCTTCTCGGGCGGCGGCAGCCGCCGCAGCAGGTAGCGAATGTCCTTGATGAATCCGAGATCGAACATGCGGTCGGCTTCATCGAGGATCGCGACGTCGACATGATCGAGCGTAAAAACGCCCTGCTTGTAATAGTCGATGATGCGCCCGGGGGTGCCGATCAGAATATCCACGCCATCCTGAAGGGTCTTGCGCTGCTGTTCGTAGCCGGTTCCACCGAATGCAAGGCCGATCTTGAGCCCGGTATGCGCACCGAGGACTTCGGCATCGTTCGCGATTTGCACCGCGAGCTCGCGCGTTGGCGCCAGTGCAAATATGCGCGGTTGCCGCGGTCCGTCGAACGTCTTCGGATCGGTGACGAGCCGCTGAAAGGCCGCGATCAGGAAGGCCGCCGTCTTGCCTGTGCCGGTTTGCGCCTGGCCCGCGACGTCCTTGCGCTCGAGGGCGATCGGCAAAGTCTTGGCCTGGATCGGCGTACAGAACTCGAAGCCGGCGTCGCGGATTCCCGCGAGGACGTCTTCATGAATGGGCAGGGAATCGAATCTGAGGTCGCTCAGATGGTCTTGAGACATAAAGCAGGAACCAGAAAATGTGCGTTAAAAGCTTGCAAAATTGCTCGCGAAACGGTCAAATTGGCGTTAATTCGACGCGACACTCGTCGCACCCGCCAGTTTCGCTATTCATCGATCCGGAAGAAGCCGGAAAAACCCGGAAATCATCGGCAATAAAGTTGCGACAGTTTGCCTGATAGAAGTGGCAGCGTCACCCGTTTTTGAAATGATCTTTTTTTCGACCCGCAAATCGCGGGTAAATCCGTTCTCACACTGGAAGTATTTTGGAGGTTTAACCGGTGAGCGACAAGATTGTGCACACCTCGGACAGCGCATTTGATGCTGATGTCATTCAAAACAGCAAGGCTGTGCTGCTGGAATTCTGGGCCGAATGGTGCGGCCCCTGCAAGATGATAGCTCCGCTGCTCGATGAGGTTGCGGATACCTACGAAGACAAGCTCAACGTCGTCAAGTTGAATGTGGACGAGAACCCGAACACGGCTCAGAAGTTCGGAATCCGCAGCATCCCGACGTTGATCCTGTTCAAGGACGGCGCAGTGCAGGCGCAGGTGATGGGCGCGATGCCAAAGTCGCAGCTCGAAGAGTTTCTGGACACTAATCTGTGAGAGGGTACTTGGGTACTTCTACGAAAAGCCGCCCGAACAAGTCGGGCAACAAGGGAAAGGGGGGCGCGAATCGCCGGCGTCGCAGGCGTTCGCCGCAAGGTCAGTATCCGGACGATGACGGCAACCTCGAGGTAATTCCGCCGGAGCAGCTCGAAGCCAGCAAGAACATGATGAACCTGACGGAGCTGAAGACCCGTCCGGCTGCTGCGCTCGTCGAACTCGGAGAGTCACTCGGCATCGAGAACATGGCGCGCTCGCGCAAGCAGGATATGATCTTCTCGATCCTGAAAGCGCATGCCGCGAATGGCGAGGATATCTACGGCGACGGCGTTCTCGAGATTCTGCAGGATGGTTTCGGGTTCCTGCGCTCCGCGGACAGTTCCTATCTCGCCGGGCCCGACGACATCTACGTCAGCCCGAGCCAGATTCGACGCTTCAACCTGCGGACCGGCGATACGGTCTCCGGGTTGATACGGCCGCCGAAGGACGGGGAGCGCTATTTCGCGCTCCTCAAGATCGGCCAGATCAACCACGACGCGCCCGAGAATGCGCGGACGAAGGTCCTGTTCGAGAACCTGACGCCGCTCTTTCCGAAGGAACGCCTCAAGCTCGAACAGGGCAATGGCAG
>JARRMH010000062.1:0-11487 GCA_037386205.1 Woeseiaceae bacterium
CCCCGCCAGGCGCCCGCGCTGACAGCGCCGGCACCTATATTCTGCTCGCATCGCACATCGCCGCCATGGCGCCCACGACGCATCTCGGCGCTGCCACCCCCGTGCCATTGATGGGTGGCAGCGAAGGTAACGAAGATGGCGAAGAGGAAGGCGCCGCCGGGGCAATGGATCGCAAGGTGACCAACGATGCGGTCGCCTACATTCGCGGGCTTGCCGAACGCCGGGACCGCAATGCCGACTGGGCCGAAAAGGCCGTCACGGAAGCCGCGACGCTGACCGCCGCGGACGCGCTCGAAGAGAATGTCATCGAGTTCATCGTGGCAAATCGCCGCGAGCTGCTCGAGGTGCTGGATGGCTACGAGGTCGAGACGGCCGGCGAAACGCGGACGCTTGCCACGGCGGATGCCACCGTGGACGCGTTCGAACCCAACTGGCGACTGAAGTTGCTCGCTGTCATAGCCAACCCGGAGATCGTACTGATCCTCGGCCTGATCGGCCTGTATGGGCTGATGTACGAAGGCTGGAACCCCGGCGCCATCGTCCCCGGGGTCGTTGGCGCGATCTGCCTGTTGCTGGCCGCCTACGCCCTGCAGGTCATCCCGGTCAATTACGCCGGCCTCGCGTTGATACTCGTCGGTATCGCGCTGATGGTCGCAGAGGTCTTCGCGCCGAGTTTCGGCGCGCTCGGCATCGGCGGCATTGCCGCGTTTGTCTTCGGTGCGATCATCATGTTCGACAGTGATATACCGGGATTCGGCATTTCTTACGCCTTCGTCATCGGCATCGCGATCGTGTTTGCCGGGCTCGTCATCTGGCTCCTCGGCTACCTGCTGAAACTCCGGCGGCGGGGCGCGGTTACCGGCGAGGAGTCGATCGTCGGCGGTGTCGGCACCGCCCTCGCGGACTTCACCGGCGTGGGCAAGATCTGGCTCGAAGGCGAGGCCTGGCAGGCGCACAGCGACGTGCCGGTAAAGAAAGACCAGCAGGTCATCGTGCGCACGATGGACGGGCTGGTACTCGGTGTCGAGCCGGTCGAGGGACCGGAATCGAGGTCGACACGGCCCACTATGGACACACCTTAACGAGGAGATATCGATGCCCGGAATCACCTACGCGGTCATCGCCGTACTGATCATCGTCCTGTTCTCGCAGGTCATCAAGATCCTGAAAGAATACGAGCGCGGCGTCGTATTCCTGCTCGGTCGGTTTCAGAAGGTGAAAGGTCCGGGGCTGATCATCCTGATACCCGGGATCCAGAAGATGGTGCGCGTCGACCTGCGCGTCATCGTGCTGGACGTGCCGACTCAGGACGTCATTTCAAAAGATAACGTCTCGGTCAAGGTCAACGCCGTCATTTACTTCCGTGTCGTCGATCCAGAGAAAGCCATTATCCGGGTAGAGGATTTCCACGAGGCGACTAGCCAGCTTTCGCAGACTACCCTGCGTTCCGTTCTCGGCCAGCACGATCTCGACGACATGCTGGCCGAGCGCGAGAAGCTGAACGACGACATCCAGGAATTGCTCGACCAGCGCACCGACAACTGGGGCATCAAGGTCGCCAACGTCGAGATCAAACACGTCGACCTCGATGAAAGCATGATCCGCGCGATCGCCCAGCAGGCCGAGGCAGAACGCTCGCGGCGAGCCAAGATCATCAATGCCGAAGGTGAGAAACAGGCAGCACAAATGATCGCCGAGGCGGCCGAGATACTCGGGGGCCAGGAAAAGGCAATGCAGTTGCGTTACCTGCAGACGCTCAAAGAGATTGCGAACGAGCGGAGCAATACGATCATATTCCCGTTGCCGCTCGATCTTATCGAGCCCCTTGTCAGCGCCAACAAATCGGCCGCCCCACGGGACTGAATTCCGTTCCGGCCGGCCACAAACCGGCAGGTAACGTGGCCTAACTCGTCGCCGCCATGGGTGGAATCGACACCGTGATCACGGCCCCGCCCAGGTCCGCCCGGCCGATCGACAGCGTACCGCCATAGGACCTGGCAATATCCTTGGCGTGGACTCGTCGAGCCTGGTACCGCGCTGCAGCAACGCTTCGGCGGCATCGTCGGGAATACCGGGTCCATCGTCGGCGACGGTGAGTTCCATGCCGCTGGCAGCGCCGCGCGCGCCGGCGGCCGGTACAACCGAGATTCTGACCTTCTTTTCACACCACTTGCAGGCATTGTCCAGCAGGTTGCCTGCCACCTCGAGGAAATCGCCGGTGTCGCCGCGAAACCGCATGCCCGGTGCGATTGCAACGTCGAAATCCGGTGCCTTGTCCCTGTAGACCTTGCGCAAGCCGTCGATCAGCCGACCGACTTCCTTTTCGACCGGTACCGGCGCGAGCGGCAGCTTGTCAGCACCCGATGCAGCCGGTTTGCGGAGCTGGTAGCGAACGATTTCGTCCATGCGGTCGATCTGCTCGTTCAAACGCCCGCTCACGCCACCGCCCTGCCGTTCGTGGAGCAGCGCGCGCATTGCCGCAAGCGGCGTCTTGAGACTGTGAGCAAGGTTGTCGAGCGTATAGCGATAGCGATCCGATCGGGCGCGTTCGCTGTCGATCAGGAGGTTCATGTTACGCGCGACACCGGCCAACTCGGTCGGGAAGCGGGTCGACAGGGACGCGCGGTCTCCTTCTTCGATCTCGCCGATTTCGGCCTCGATCTGCCGCAACGGGCGCAGCAGGCTGCGCAGCAACATCGAGAACGCGATCAGCATCGTTATCGCGACGGCCGCGAACCAGCCGAACAGCTGGCCGCGGAACCCGGCGACCTGCGCATTGAATCCGTCGAGGCTCTCCGCGACCTTGAATACGTAGGGCCTCGACACGTCGTCGTCAAGTTCCCAGTCGACTGCCAGCGACAGCGTCAGCAATGGCGTGCCGTCCTCGAGTTCCTCGCGGTCAAACAGGTGATTACCCAGCTCGGGAACCGTGCCGGCCGGCAGTTCCATGCCCAGCGCCGACCGGGACCGCCACAATACGGTGCCATCCAATTCGCGCAGTTCTGCATACAGGCCGGATCCGATCAGCTGAAAACGCGGCTCCCGCAGGCGCTCCGGCAAGGCCAGCTGCCCGGACTCGTCCGGTTCCGCCGCCGCCAGCAATGCGACCAGGTGGCCATCCAGAATGTCCTCGCGCGCCTGCTCACCTGCCTCGGTGAAGGCCCGGTCGAGCACGGCGATCGTGGCGCCGAAAAAAACCAGCAGCAGCACACTGACGGAGACCAGGAGTCGGCTGCTGAGTGAATTCATGCAGGCCTAGTCGACCTGGTTGCGTTCCAGCGCAAAACGGTAGCCGCGGCCGCGCAGCGTTTCGATCGGTTTGATCGTGTTGTCCGGATCGAGCTTCTTGCGCAGCCGGCCGATAAAGACCTCAATCACGTTGCTGTCGCGCTCAAAGTCCTGGTCGTAAAGCCGGTCGGTCAATTCGGACTTGGAGACGACCTGCCCGGCGCGCACCATCAGGTACTCGATGATCTTGTACTCGAAGCTCGTCAGTTCGATGGGGGCATCGTCGACGCGTACTTCCTGCCGTGACATATCGAGTGCCACGGGACCCGCCTTCAGTTCCGGGGAGGCCCAGCCGCCACTGCGCCGCAGCAACGCGGCAACCCGCGCGTTGACTTCCTCGAAGTGGAACGGCTTGACGACGTAGTCGTCCGCTCCAGCGCTAAGTCCGTCGACCTTGTCTTCCCAACGATCACGTGCCGTGAGGATCAGAATTGGATAGGAATGACCATCTTTCCTGACCTGCTTGATAATATCGATGCCTGACACCTCGGGCAGGCCGAGGTCGATGATCGCGAGATCGATCGGGTATTCGCTTGCGAAGTACAGGCCTTCCTTGCCGTCAGCAGCCTGCTCGACGGCAAACCCCTGCTCCTCGAGCCTGCGGGAAAGTGACTCACGCAGCGTCGTGTCGTCTTCAATGACCAGCAATCGCATGTGCCCTGCTCCTGACCGGCGACGCCCAAAGACTAGCGGCGACAGCCGTTGACTTTGTGCGTCCGGACCTTGCCGTCCTTGGTGAGAACCTTGATGTAATGCACTTCGCGGCCACCCTCGACGCGGGTTTCGGCGCTCACGATCCGGCCATCCGTGCGCCGCCTGACCGACTCGATCGCATCCGACAGACTCATGCAGGCGTCCTGCATCGTTGCCAGTTGTGGCTCACCCGGGTACTGAACATGCTGCGCCCGCAGGTTCGCTTCGAGATCGAAGGCATTGGCACGCAGCGGCAGCAGCGCCGCCGCGGCCAATGCCAGAATTGTCAGGGCGATACGCATGCGCCAAGTGTGGTACGCACGGGGGCTGATTGCAACGAAGCGCGTCACATCGATCGCCGTATCAGCCAACCGGCCGTACGTCGACGCGGACGCGGATGCGCTTGCCCGGGTCACGCGGCATCTCGGTCATGTATTTCTGCCCGCGGTAACGATACAACACGCGGTACCCCTCGATGCGCTCCTCGCGATGCTCTTGATAGCGCGTCTCGCAGCGCTGGACCGGGTGTGCCACGCGCTCGACGCTGTCACCATAGCGATCCCGCGCCGCGCTGTTGCCGACCGCCGCACCGATCAGCGTACCGGCCGCCGTCGCTGCATCATTGCCGCTGCCGCTGCCAAACTGGTGGCCGACGACCCCGCCGATCACCGCGCCGAGGAGCGTCCCGGTGCGGCGTTCGTACCGCGTCCGATCGACCGTGTAATACTGCATTTCCTCCCAGCATTCCCGCACGGGCGTCGATACGGTCACGTAATTGATGATCGGCTCGGCCGATATGACGGGCGCATAGTCATAGAGTGCACGACCGTTGCGGCCCGGATGGTCGGCCCAGGCGGCTGTGCTGAACAGCATCGCCGCAATTGCCAGGGGTGCGATACGTGTTGTTGCGTTCATGGTCTCGTCCTCTTCCGGTTGCGACTGGCCTCCCGCCAGCCTTGCGACAAGAATAGGCGCGTGGCCATGAACCCTGCCTGAACACGTATATCGCTGATATTTAGAGAATTACCCGACCGTTCTCTTCGCCTTTCTCCAGCGTTGCTCGAGGTTTTCGTGATTTTCACGCCGCATGTCGCGGCCGTCTTTGGCGAGGTCATCTTCCATGGCCCGAAAGCGGCGCTCGAACTTGCGGTTGGCCGCGGCGAGCGCCTTTTCAGCATCGGCGTCGACATGGCGCGCGAGGTTAACCACGGCAAACAGCAGGTCGCCCATCTCTTCCTCGACGCGCGCCCCGTCCCGGCTTCCTATGGCCTCCGAGAGCTCCTCGATCTCCTCCTGGATCTTGTTTTCCACCCCCTTGCGATCGGACCAGTCGAAGCCGACTCCGGCGGCCCGTGCACCGAGTTTCTGCGCCCGTTTCAACGCGGGTAGTGCCCGCGCCACACCCGCCAGGGCGCTCGGATCCGAGCCATCGGCCCGCTCCCGGGCCTTGATCTCCTCCCAGCCAGCCCGCACGCCGGCGGCATCTTTCGCATCCGCGTCCCCGAACACGTGCGGGTGGCGTCGCACGAGCTTATCGGTAACGCCGGCAGCCACCTCGTCGAAATCGAAGTAACCTTGTTCCCGGGCGAGCTGGACATAAAAGACGACCTGGAACAGCAGGTCGCCGAGTTCATCCCGCAAGTCGTCCCAGTCTTCGCGCTCGATCGCGTCGGCCACTTCGTAGGCCTCCTCGATCGTGTACGGCGCGATCGTGGAGAAGTCCTGCTCGAGGTCCCACGGACACCCCCCGTCCGGGTCCCTGAGGCGACGCATGACCTCAAGTAATTTCTCTATTTCACTCATAAGCTACTTATTTAAAATCATTTTTCTAAAAGCTACCAGCATATAGGCGGTCGCGCCCCAGACACGCTCGTCGTCGTAGTGGAACTCCTTCAGCCGGAAGCGCTTGCCGCCCCACTCGCGTTCGACGAGACGGTCGTTGGACCTGTCGAGCAGAAAATCCAGCGGCACCTCGAAGGCGTAGTCCACCTCGGTGCGATCAACGATCACCTCGGCACCGGCTTCCACGACGCCGACCACAGGGGTCACGGCGAAGCCCGTAATGGTCGGCATCGCCTGAAGATAACCGATCACATCGACGCGTGCCGGTTCGATTCCGACCTCTTCGTGGGTCTCGCGCAACGCCGTCGCGTGCACATCGGGATCGCGCGGCTCCATCCGGCCACCCGGAAAGCTCGCTTGCCCGGCATGTATGCGCAACTCGCGCGCACGCCGGGTCAGCAGGATCGTCAGCCCGGACCGGCGCTGCATGATGGGTATCAAAACGCCCGCCGGCCGCAACGGGCCGGCGAGTTCTTTGCGCATCGCGTGCGGCCAGTAGCGCAGGCCGGGCGGCATTGCGACATCGAGTGGGTCCTCGCGCAGGGTCGTTTCGGCGAAACACTCCCTCAGTGCATCCACCGTTATCCCGGTTGCCGCGCCCCCGCCGCTAATGCTTGATACCACCCTCGGTCAGCGCGGCCGGGTCGAGCAAGCGGTCCAGTTCCTCGTCGGTCAGGTCGGTCATCTCTTTGGCGACGTCCTTGACCGCGCGGCCCTCGGCATAGGCTTTCTTGGCGACCGCCGCGCCGAGTTCGTAGCCGATGACGGGATTCAAGGCCGTCACGAGGATCGGGTTGCGTCCCAGCGCCCGCTGGATGTTGTCTTCGTTAACCGTGAAGCCGGCGATCGCCTTGTCGGCGAGGACCGTGCTCGCGGACGCGAGGATTTCGATGCTCTGCAACAGGTTGTAGACGACGACCGGCAACATGACGTTCAGCTGGAAGTTTCCTGACTGGCCGCCCATTGTGATCGTCGCGTCGTTGCCGATTACCTGGGCGCACACCATCGCAACAGCCTCGGGAATCACCGGGTTGACCTTGCCGGGCATGATGCTCGACCCGGGCTGCAACGCAGGCAGCGCGATCTCGCCGATCCCGGCCAGCGGACCCGAGTTCATCCAGCGCAGGTCATTCGCGATCTTCGTCAGACTGACGGCCAGGGTCCGCAACTGGCCCGACATTTCGACCGCGGCGTCCTGGCAACTCAATGACTGGAACAGGTTGTCGGAGGACCGGAACGGTACGTCCGTCTGCTCGCTCAGAAGGACGGCAACCTTGGCGCCGAATTTCGGATGGGCATTGATCCCCGTGCCCACGGCCGTACCACCCAGCGCCAGCGCCGTCAGTCGCCGCATCGTGTCACTGATCCGTTCACTCCCCTGGTCAACCTGGAATTGCCAGGCCCGGATTTCCTGCCCGAGCGTCACCGGCATCGCATCCATCAGGTGCGTGCGGCCGGTCTTCACGATTGCGTCGGTTTCCTCGGCCTTGGCCTCGAGCGCCGCAGACAGGTGCTGCAGGGCCGGCAGCAATTTCTCGTGGATCGCGAGCGCCGCGCTGACGTGTACGCAGGTCGGTATCACGTCGTTGCTGCTCTGGCTCATGTTGACGTGATCGTTCGGGTGCACATCCTTGCCCAGTGACTCGGTGGCGATGTGCGAAATCACCTCGTTCGCATTCATGTTGGAACTTGTGCCCGACCCCGTCTGGAAAACGTCGATCGGGAAGTGCTCATCGTATTCGCCCGTTGCCACGGCGAGGGCGGCTTTTTGAATCGCGATGGCCACGTCGCTCTTGATCAGTCCGAGCTCTGCGT
This sequence comes from Woeseiaceae bacterium, assembly GCA_037386205.1. Lineage (GTDB taxonomy): Bacteria > Pseudomonadota > Gammaproteobacteria > Steroidobacterales > Woeseiaceae > UBA1847. The sequence continues at coordinate 7,639 of JARRMH010000062.1, forward strand.
TGGCGCCGGCCGCCGCCCACTTTACGAGGCCGAGCGCCCCGATGAACTGCCGCGGCATCGTCAGGCCGGAGATCGGAAAATTATTGACCGCACGCTGCGTCTGCGCACCCCAGAGGGCATCGGCGGGAACCTCGAGTTCCCCCATGCTGTCGTGTTCGATTCGAAACGCCTTGTCACTCATTGCAAATACTGCTCCGTACGGCGCCGGCGCGCCGCTTCGTCGTCGAGAAAACGTGTATGATTCGCGCTTTGCGCGCGCATGTCTACACTGGTTTTCCGAACATGAAAGTCTCGACGCTGAGAGCCCTCTCCCCGGCCGATGGCCGCTATGCCGACAAGGTCAACAGCCTCCGCGATATCTGCAGCGAATACGGCCTGATCCGGTACCGGGTTCTCGTGGAGGTTCGCTGGCTGCAATGGCTGGCGGACGAATCGTCTGTGGGCGAAGTCGGACCGCTGTCATCCGTCATGAAAGACGTGCTGAACAACATCGTCGACGACTTTTCGCTGGACGACGCGGAACGCGTCAAGGCAATCGAGGCGACGACCAATCACGACGTCAAGGCGGTCGAGTACCTGATCCGTGAAAAGCTCGGCGATGGCCCGGAGACACAGCCGCTGAAAGATTTCCTTCATTTCGGCTGCACGTCGGAGGACATCAATAACCTGTCCTATGCCCTGATGCTGCGAGCTGCACGCTCCGAAGGCCTGCTGCCGATGATGCGGAATCTCCGCAACAAGGTGGCCAACATGGGGCGTGAATATGCGAGCCTGCCGATGTTGTCGCGGACGCACGGGCAAACGGCGAGCCCGACGACCCTCGGCAAGGAATTTGCCAACGTCGCGGCACGCCTTAAGCGCACCGAGAACGATTTCGGTGCCGTCGAGATCCTCGGGAAATTCAACGGCGCAGTAGGCAACTACAATGCTCACGTCATTGCCTATCCCGATCTCGACTGGCGTGGACTGACCGATCGCTTTATCGATTCTCTGGGCCTGCAGCCCAACCCCTTCACAACCCAGATCGAGCCGCACGACTGGACGGCCCAGTACTGTCACGCACTCATCCGCTACAACACCGTGCTGATCGATTTCGCCCGCGACATATGGGGCTATATCTCGCTCGGCTACTTCAAACAAAAGGTTGCACAGGGCGAGGTCGGCTCATCGACGATGCCGCACAAGGTGAATCCGATCGACTTCGAAAATGCCGAGGGCAATTTCGGGATGGCCAATGCACTGCTCGGGCACTTCGCCGAGAAATTGCCCGTGTCGCGCTGGCAGCGCGATTTAACGGACTCGACCGTGCAACGAAACCTCGGCGTCGCGGCCGGCTACATCATGATCGCGCTGCAGTCCCTCCTGAAGGGCGTTGGCAAACTGCAGGTGAACGAGGCGGCCATCCGCGCTGACGTTGACGAGGCCTGGGAAGTACTCGCCGAAGCCGTACAGACCGTCATGCGCCGTTACGGCGTACCCAATCCTTACGAACAACTCAAATCACTGACTCGCGGCCGCCCCGTCAGCAAGGAGATCCTGCACGAGTTCATCGCAGGCCTCGAGATCCCTGACGACGAAAAGGCACGGCTACTCCAGCTGACCCCGTCGACCTACCTCGGTCTCGCCGAGCAGCTTGCCCGCGACATCTGAACACAACATGCTGCAACTCCCCGGCAACCTGACCGCGGAGTCGTTTCTCGCCACGCACTGGCAAAAAGCGCCGCTGTTCATGCCCTCCGCTTGTGACCGCCTGCGGGCGACAATCACGCGCAACGAACTTGCCTGGCTGGCAACACTGGACGACGTCGAATCGCGCATCGTTTACACAGATCGATCCCGCACTGCCCCGCGCTACCGGGCCGTTTCCGGACCGTTTGATGAAACCTACCTGCGCGCCTTGCCGCAACGCGACTGGACGCTGCTGGTCCACGACGTAGAGAAGCACATCCCGGTACTGCGCAGGCTGTTCGGACTCGTGCCCTTCGTGCCCGACTGGCGCATCGATGACCTGATGGTGAGCTTTGCCGCCCCGGGCGGTGGCGTGGGTCCGCATCGCGACCACTACGACGTATTCCTGTGCCAGGGAATCGGCGTCCGGGAATGGCGCGTGAGTGCGGACGAAATCAGGCCGGACGATCAGGCCAGCCGGGACCTTGCCCTGCTCCGGGAATTCGAGGGTGAAACTTACGAGGCGCGCGCGGGTGACGTCCTTTACCTGCCGCCCGGCGTTGCGCACTGGGGAACAGCGCAACGCGCCGCTATCACGTACTCGATCGGCATGCGGGCGCCCCAACTCGCTGACATTGCCACTTCCTTGCCGGACGACGCGCAGTCGAATCCTTTCTATGCCGACCCCGACCTCGTACCCGGCGAGTCGCAGCCGGGCCGTATTTCACCGCAAGCGGTCGACCGGGCTGCGGCCCTGCTCGGCAATCGGGCGGCTGCCGGGGCGGATGTGGCCGCCTCGCTGGGCCGCTTCGTGACCCAGACGAAAGACTGGCTGACCCCCGAGCGTTTGCCGGCAGACGAGACCGCAAAGATATTGCCGATCCTGCGCCGCGGCGGACGGCTCGCGGTCCACGGTATGGCACGTATCGCGTACGACCCGGATCATGTCTACGTCAACGGACGATCCCACGCGCTGCCGGAAGGCGGTGCCGAACTGCTGGCAAAGATCTGCTCTTCACGCCGCGTTGAATTGCCTGTCGCTGCGGACAGCATGCGGGAAAAGCTGCTTGTCTGGATGCTCGAATCGGGCGCGTTCGAAAGACCCGGCAATTTGTGACCATATGTGCCTTTTTGCGGGGCCGGGACGATCGGATCAGGCGACGTAAAAGCTATTACCCACGCGGGATGCGAATAATTTGCAACTGGGAATCATCGCTCAAAACGTGACGCAGTTGGCAATGCCACAGTAAGCACCGCCGTAATATGTTGACCCATGGAGCAGGCACGGCAGAAAGGCAAGCGCTGGGTGATCTCGACGCGAGAAGAAATGCGTGAGGCCGCAATCGAGGTGGTGCGCGAGGCTTCCCGCAAGGTATCGATCTTCACACACGATCTCGAGCCCGGTATTTACGACGATCCCGAATTCCTGGAGATCATCAAGCGACTCGTACTGTCCCAGACCTACGCGCGGATTCGTGTATTGATCGCGGACCCGACGAAAGCCGTAAAAGCCGGCAACAACTTCGTACACCTCGGCCGTCGCCTCAACACCTATATCGAATTCCGACACGTCCGCGAGGACCTGCGTACCCACGCCGAGGCGTTCTGCATCGCCGACGAAAGGGCGCTCGTCTATCGCTTGCAGGCGCCGCGCTGGGAAGGCATCGCGGACACGTTCGAGCCGGCGGTCGCGCGCCTTTACAGCAAGATGTTCGACGAGATCTGGTTAGCGAGCGAGGTCGAGACCGAGTTCCGACAGCTGGGTATCTAGACGAATGCAACCGACCGACCTGACCGTCGCCGCCGTCATCGAACGCGACAACAAGTATTTACTCATCGAGGAACATGCCATGGGCCGGCGTGTCATCACGCAGCCCGGCGGGCACATCGAGGCCGACGAATCGCCCGAACAGGCCGTGGTCCGCGAAACGCTCGAAGAATCCGGTGCCACGGTCGAGTGCCGCGACATGATTGGCATCTACCTCTGGATTCATCCCCAGACGCGGCAACAATTCCTGCGCCTTGTCAACGCGGCCGATTTCGTCAGCTGCGACGAATCAGCCGACCTCGACGACGGTATCCTGGGGCGTCGCTGGATGACACTCGACGACATACGAGCGCGCCGCTCGATCCTGCGCACGCCCGCCGTGCTCAAGTGCATCGAAGACTATATCGCGGGAC
>JARRMH010000063.1:0-9602 GCA_037386205.1 Woeseiaceae bacterium
GCAGTATTCCTGCCAATAGTGCTGAGGAACTACTAGCCAAGCGATAGCCTACAGGTAAACGGTGCCTGGCGCAGTCCGATCCCTCTGTTGATCGGCGGCGCCAGGCACTCTTTTGGTCTAGCTCAGTGGGCTGCGGCGCCTGCCCCGGCGGGCTCGTAGTCCCGGTAGGCGTTTCTAAGGGAGATCAGCAAGCGGAAGGACTTGTACAGAGTCGGCGGTATCTCTTTCAGAGGGAAGCGCTTGAGCATGGCAGCTGACCTGGCGAGCGGGACGGCGCTCCAGTAGAGGTTTGCGTACTCGGCATAGAACTCCTTCATCGGGAGCTTGGTGGGCAGTACCGTGTGCAAGAAGTCAAAATAGTCATAGTTGCGGGTGATCAACTGGCTCTCTACGTCGGCGTAAAAGTCGGTGCCAGGGAGTGGTGTGAGCACGGCAAAGGAGGCGAAGGTCAAGTCCAAGTCACGGCAGTACTGGCGACGTACGGCGCAGGGTGCCTTCAGGATCGTCGCGCAGGATGCCGGCTAGCGCAGTCCTTCGCGTACCAGCAGTTCGTCGATGATCTCGGTGAGGTTCGCCTGGTTGCTCACCCGGTACTTGCCGTTGACGACGATGGTCGGCACCGACGCGACGTTGTAGCGACGCGCGAGGTCCGCCCCGACGCGCATCTTCTGGTTTACCGGGAACGAGTTCCAGGTCTTGCTGAAGTCCTCGGCCGAGACGCCGAAGCGCGCAAAGAGCCGCTCGATGGCATCGACCGAAACCAGGCGATTGCCGCGGCGATGGATCTCGTTGAACGCGGCCGTATGAAACTGGCCGAAGTCCTCGAGTGTGCCGTTGCTCGCCAGTAGCTCAGCTGTGTAGAACATCTGTGCGTGGACCTGCGCGACGCGATTGAATACGGCCGGGATGCGCACGAAACGCACGTCCGGATCGAGTTCCTCAGCCCACTGGGTCAAGGTCGGGTCGAGCGTGAAGCAGTGCGGGCAGGTGTACTGGAATACCTCGGCAACCTCGAGTTTGTCGGCGCTGCCGACGAGCGGCTGCGTCGGCACGAGGCGCTCGTAGTGCTGGCCTTCCTTGAACTTCCACTCGCGCGCGGCCTCGGCCGTGTCGGCCATCGCCAGGACGATCGCCTCGTCTTCGTCTGCTTCCTCGACAGCCGCCGATTCCTCGACGACCTGCAGCGTCTCCTCCTGGCCGGCCTCGGCGTCGGGCGTTGCGCCTTCATCCACGGTCTCCGCGGGGGCCTCGACCGCTGCGGGCACATCCGCTGCGGCCGGTTCCTGCGGCTCTTCCTTCTTGCCACAGGCAGACAGGGCAAACAGGACGACGAAGAGGATTAAAAGGTGTTTCATGTTCACTTCCTGTGTCGGATGTCGGTTCTTATCTCAGTCCCTGGACGTACGATGCGACGGCGTCGATCTCGTCCTCCCTGAGTCGCGCGGCGATATCGCGCATCACCTTGGTGTTGCCGTCCGAGGTCCGGGCACCAGAGGCGTAGTCACGCAGCTGCTTGGCGATGTAATCGGCATGCTGACCACGCAGCGCCGGGTACTTCGCGGCCGGGTTGCCGTCGCCGGTCGGGCCGTGACAGCCGAGGCAGGCGGCGACGCCGCTTTCGAGATTTCCGCCGCGATAAAGCCCTTCACCCCGGCCGACCGTGTCCGGGTTCTTCACGGCCTGGGCCGCTGCCGGGAGGCTCTCGAAATAAACCGCGAGATCGGCCATGTCCTCGTCCTCGAGCAGCAGTGCCTGGCTCGTCATGAGCGGATTCATGCGCTTGCCTTCCTTGAAAGCCTTGAGCTGCGCAACGGTGTAGGGCGCATTCTGGCCGGCAATGTTGGGCCACAACGGGTTCGCGCTGTTTCCTTCGGGGCCGTGACAGGCTGTGCAGGTCAGCGCTTTGCTCTTGCCATCTTCGATGGAACCGTCAACGAGGCTTTCCGCCTGGGCGTGAAATGCTGTCAGTGCCAGACCGGCCGTCGCCAAAAGCGAAGCGAGTTTGATTTTCATATGTTGTAACCGTTTATTCCCTGGACTGGGTTGAAGGCGGCGCACCGCCTTGCTGCGCGGCCACGAACCGGCCAAACTTGCTGCCGGCCCTGTCCTCAGCAAGCGCGAATTATACACAGAATAACCGGGCATACCCATGTCACAGTATCCTCAAGCCGCGTTCATCAAGAGCGCCAATGCACCCGCCCAGTTCGCGCCCGACGACGGGGCGGAGGTCGCGTTCGCCGGTCGTTCCAATGCCGGCAAATCGAGCGCAATCAACATAATCGTCAACCGGCGCCAGTTCGCACGGACCAGCAAGACACCGGGCCGCACTCAACTGGTCAACTTTTTCGCGCTGCGCGAGGGCGCCCGCCTCGTCGACCTGCCCGGGTACGGGTTCGCCAGGGTGCCCGGGGCGACGCGCGATCACTGGGCCGATCTCATGGCCGACTACTTCGAGACCCGAGCCTCGCTGCGCGGCATGTTCCTGATTGTCGATATCCGTCGCGGCCTGACCGATTTCGACCGGCAGATGCTCGCGTTTGCCGAGTCGGTCGGGCTGCCGGTACACATTCTCCTCACCAAGGCCGACAAGCTCAAGCGCGGGCGGGCCGCGAAAGCACTGCTGGAGGTTCGCCGCGAACTCGGCGATACCGCGACGGTCCAGCATTTTTCCGCCCTCAGCCGTGCCGGCGAGCACGAGGCCCGCGAGAGGCTCGAGGCGTTCCTGGCCCCGGCGGGATAAAAATCCCCGGAGCGCTGATGCGCCCCGGGGCCAGAAGAAGCAACAGGCTTGGGGTTACCTTGTTGCACGCCCGTTTAGGGAGGTAAACAGGCGAGTGACTTACGCACTCAGAATAATTAGAAAACCCGTTTTGCGGAAAGTTCCCGGCCGGGTGGTCGGGCGCGTCCGGCCGCAACGCCGGGCGTTCAGTGCGCCTCGTCCCAGTCCTTGCCGATGCCGACGTCGACCTTGAGCGGTACCCTGAGATCCGCCGCGCCGTTCATTAGCTCGCTGACCTTCTTCGAGACCGCGTCCACCCGCGACTTTTCAACCTCGAACACGAGCTCGTCGTGGACCTGCATGATCATGCGTGCGCCGCGGTCTTTCTCCTCCAGACAGTCATGCACCGCGATCATCGCCCGCTTGATGATGTCGGCGGCCGTTCCCTGCATCGGCGCATTGATCGCACTGCGCTCGGCGTACTGGCGTCGCTGCGCATTACGCGCCTTGATCTCGGGCAGGTACAGCCGGCGGCCGAACACGGTCTCGACGAAGCCGTTCTCGGCCGCGCTCGAACGGATGTCATCCATGTATTGCTTGACCCCGGGATAGCGCTCGAAGTAGAGATCGACGTATTCCTGTGCCTCGCCCCGCGAGATGCCGAGCTGCTTGGCGAGGCCGAAGGCCGACATCCCGTACATCAGGCCGAAGTTGATCGCCTTGGCAGCGCGTCGCTGGTTGGTGCTGACGTCGTCGAGCGGCGTCTCGAACACCTCGGCCGCCGTGGCCCTGTGGATATCCTGCTCCTGCGCGAACGCCTCCAGCAGTCCCTCGTCGGTCGAAAGATGGGCCATGATGCGCAGCTCGATTTGCGAATAGTCCGCCGCGAGCAGCACGTGGTCCCGCGGTGCGACAAAGGCTTTGCGGATGCGGCGGCCGTCTTCGGTACGGATCGGGATGTTCTGCAGGTTGGGGTCGGACGACGACAGTCGCCCGGTGGCTGTGACGGCCTGGTGATACGAGGTATGTATCCGGCCCGTGCGCTCGTTGATCATGAGCGGCAGCTTGTCGGTATAGGTGCTCTTCAGCTTGCTGACGCCGCGGTACTCGATGATGACGGCGGGCAGTTCGTAGTCGTTGGCCAGCTCGACCAGCACGTCCTCGGCCGTCGACGGCTGGCCCTTGGGCGTCTTGCGAATCACCGGCAGTTCCTGTTTCTCGAACAGGATTTCCTGCAGCTGCTTGGGCGAGCCCAGGTTGAACGGGCCGCCGGCCAGTTGGTGCGCCTGTTGTTCGAGCTCCGCCATTTTTTTGCCGAGCTCGGCGCTCTGCTTCGCGAGCATCTTCCGGTCCACCAGAACCCCGGTCTCTTCCATGGACAGCAACACGCGCACGAGCGGTTGTTCGATCTCTTCGTAGACCTGCCGCAAGGACGGTATCTCATCGAGTTGCCGCCACAGTGTTTCGTGAAGTTGCAAGGTGATGTCGGCGTCCTCGGCCGCGTAGGGCGAGGCCGTGTCGATGTCGATCTCGTTGAACGTGAGTTGTTTCGCTCCCTTGCCGGCGACGTCCTCGTAATGAATCGTCTCCTTGCCGAGATAGTGGCGCGCCACGGAGTCCATGTCGTGCCGGGTCGCGACGCTGTTGAGGACGTAGGATTCGAGCATCGAGTCGTACGCCATGCCCTCGAGGGCGATGTCGTAGCGCGCGAGAATGTGCGCGTCGTACTTGCGATGGTGGCCGACCTGGTGATGCTGCGCATCCTCGAGCCAGGGTTTGAGCTTCGCGAGTACGTCGTCGCGCGGCAGCTGTTCGGGCGCGCCGGGGTAGTCGTGCGCCAGCGGCACATAGCAGGCATCGTCGCCGCCGACGGCCAGCGACAGGCCGACGAGGCGGGCATTCATGTAATCGAGGCTGTCGGTCTCGGTATCGAACGCCACGAGTTTCGCTTTGCGGATCTTTCTCGACCAGGCCTCGAACGACTTCCAGTCGAGCACCGTGTCGTAATCGTGCCGCTCGTCGTCGACGGGCACGTCGCCGCCCGGCTCGTCCTCCGCTCCGTCGAGCTGGCGCAGCAGTGAGCGCAGATCGTAGTGCGCGTATAGGGCACGCAGCGCATCGACGTCGCCCTCGCCGGCCTGCAGGTCATCGATGGAGACGTCGAGACCAACATCGGTCCGGATCCTTGCGAGTTCCTGCGAGAGGCGCAGTGACTCGAGGTTGTCGCGCAGGCTCTCGCCGACTTTTCCCGTGATATCGTCGCCGTGCTCGACGATGCTGTCGGCACTGTCGTACTGGTTGAGCCACTTGGCGGCGGTCTTGGGCCCGACCCTGGGTACGCCCGGAATGTTGTCGGAGCTGTCGCCGACGAGCGCAAGATAATCGACGACCTGCTCGGGCCAGATATCGAACCTGGCCTTGACGCCGTCACGATCCATGCGCGTGTCGTTCATCGTGTTGACCAGCGTCACGTTGTCGGTCACGAGTTGCGCGAGGTCCTTGTCGCCGGTGGATACGAGTACGTCGAGGTCGTGCTTTGCCGCCTCGGCGCACAGGGTCCCGATGACGTCGTCGGCCTCCACGCCTTCGACCTGCAGCAGGGGCAACCCCATGGCCTTGACTGCATCGAGGATCGGCTGGACCTGTGAACGCAGGTCGTCGGGCATCGGTGGCCGGGTGGCCTTGTACTCCGCATACAGGTCATCCCGAAACGTCTTGCCGGGCGCGTCGAATACGACAGCAATCCGCGCGGGCTGTTCTTCACGCACGAGCTTCAGAATCATCGTCAGCACGCCGTGCAACGCTCCGGTCGGCTCTCCCTGCGAGTTGGTCAGCGGGGGCAGGGCATGGAATGCACGGTACAGGTACGACGACCCGTCGATGAGCACGAGGTCGGTCATGGAGCGCTAGTCGCCGGTGTTGCCGTCTTGCTCGCGTTCTTCGGCTTCCTCCTCCGCGGCATCCTCGGCCGGCGGCGGATTCTCGATGCGGCTCGGGTTACCCGGAATGTAGAGCGGACCGCTCTGGCCGCAGCCACACAGGATGAGTGCGGCAAGGACTGCAATAAGGAGTTTCATCGTATCGATCCGGTGACAAGAGTCTACCCAGTATAACGCCTGGCGACCTTGCGATAAGCCTCGCGAAACGGGATGCCCTGCTCGGTTACGAGTCGGTAAGCCTCTTCGGTGGCGAAGATGCTCTCATCGAGATTGATGTTGTCGGGCAGGAACTCGAGCCCTTCGAGCAGGTAGGCCATGATGTCGACACTGTCGACGGCGAGATCGATCGCCCGGAATACCGGCGACTTCAGCCGTTGCAGGTCGCGGTGATAGCCGGACGGCAGTTTTGCCGTGATCATCAATGCTTCGTCGAGGCAGGCCTGCGTCGTCGCCGACGACGCCCGTAGCAGCTCGAGTACGTCGGGGTTGCGCTTCTGCGGCATGATCGACGAACCGGTGGTTACCTCGGGTGCCAGCGAGATGTAAGCGAATTCCTGCGTGTAGAAGAGCAGCAGGTCGCTCGCCATGCGCGACAGGTCCTGCATCATCAGCGTGATTTCGAACAGCAGCGCGCTCTCGGCCTTGCCGCGCGACAGCTGCGCGGCGGTCACGGGCGACTGGGTCGCATCGAAACCGAGCTTGCGGGTCGTCAGTTCGCGGTCGAGTTCGAGGCCGGGCGTACCGTATCCAGCGGCAGTGCCGAGCGGGTTCTTGTTGATACGGCGATTCAGGGCCGTCAGTCCGGCTGCGGCATCGGCGAAGCCCTCGTCGAAACCGCCGCACCAGAGCGCGACCGACGACGGCATGGCGTGCTGCATGTGCGTGTAGCCTGGCAGTTCGATTTTGCCCTGGCGTTTGGCGAGCGCGGCGAGCGCGGCGCGCAGGCCTGCGACGCGTTCGGCAAGGTCCACCGCGACGTCACGAAGGTAGAGACGCAGCGCCGTCAGCACCTGGTCGTTGCGGGAGCGGCCGAGATGCAGGCGTCCGCCGGCTGCGCCGATCAAACCGGTCAGGCGCGTCTCGAGCGCCGTATGGACGTCTTCGTCCTCGAGCGTGATCTGCCACTCGCCTTGCTCGAAACTCTTCTCGAGTGAGCGGAGGCCCTCGCAGATGGCCTTGCAGTCGGCGTCCGATATCAGCGCCTGCGCCGCCAGCATTTCGGCGTGTGCGATCGATCCCTGCACGTCGTAGGCGACGAGGCGCGCATCGAGCAGGTGATCCTCGCCGGCCGTATAGCGCAACACGCGCTCGTCGAGGGGCAACCCCTTTTCCCAGAGCCGGCTCACGTTTCCGCTGCCTGTTCTTCGGGCGTGAGCGCGTTGATGTCGTCGACGACCAGGGTGCCTGTCCCTTCGTTGGTGAAGACTTCGAGCAGGATGCTGTCGGCCAGCTTGTGAGAGATGACGTGCACGCGGGATACGCCGTTTCGTATCGCGGCGTCGATGGCGGCGGCCTTCGGCAGCATGCCGTCCGCCAGTGCGCCTTTCTCTTTCAGTTCCTGCAGGCGTTTGCGGTCGATGTAGCTGATCAGCGAACCGGGGTCGTTGACGTCTTCGAGGATGCCGTTCGCGCCCGTCACCAGGATGAGCTTTTCGGCATCGAGTTCCGCCGCGATCGCCGCCGCGACCGTGTCCGCATTGATGTTGAGCAGCGTGCCCGACTCGTCGCAGGACAGCGGGCTGACGACGGGCATCAGGCCGTTGTCGAGTTGCTTGCGCAGGATCTCCGCGTCGACCGCGTCGATGTCGCCGACGAAACCGTAGTCGACCGATGCGCCATCCTTGCCGGCGACCGGCGGCCGCTTGTGGGCCCGGATCAGCCCGGCGTCCACGCCGCTGATGCCGACAGCCGGGATTTGCAGATCGCGGCAGGCAGCCAGGATGCGCGTGTTGATCTGGCCGTTCAGGATCATCGTCGCCACGTTGAGCGAGTCGCTGTCGGTCACGCGGCGGCCCTCGACGAAGCGCGTATCGAGACCGAGGTCGGCGGCGAGCTTGGTCGCCTGCGGTCCGCCGCCGTGGATCAGGACCGTGCGGATGCCGACCTGGTGGAGGATGCCGACCTGCTCGACGAGTGCGCTCGCGAGCTCAGGGTCCGCGAACACCTCGCCGCCTGCCTTGATCACGAATACCTTGCCCTTGAACAGGCGAATATAGGGCGCCGCGTGCTTGAGCGCGGATACGACGATCGCCCGGTCCCGCTGCGTCGACATCATGAACTCCCGAGCATCTGATGCAACACGGCCATCTGCGCCAGCATGCGGTTGCGTGCCTCCGGGATCACGATGCTGCGCGGGCCGTCGAGAATCTCATCCGCGACGACGACGCCGCGACGCACGGGCAGGCAGTGCATGAAGCGGCAGTCCTGCTGCGCTGTTTCGAACCAGCCCTCGTCCACGCACCAGTCGATCAGGGGCTCACGCAGTTTCTGGTCGGCCAGCCTGTCGCCGTAGTGCCGGGTCGACATCCAGGATTTCGCGTAGATCACGTGCGCGCCTTCCATGGCCGCCTTGCGGTCGGACGTCTCGGTCACTGAACCGCCGGATTCCTCGGCCGCAAAAATCGCTTTTTGCATGACCGGCGCCGGCAGCTCGAAGCCGTCCGGACGCAGGACCGTGACGTCCATGCCGCGCATCGCTGCCATGTGGACCGTCGCCGCCGGCACGGCAAGGGGCAGCGCCCGTGGGTGCCAGGCCCAGCTGAGTACGAACTTGCCGCCATTGGCGGGGACGTCGAAGTCGTCGAGCGTCTTCCAGTCCGCGAGGCTCTGGCACGGATGGTTCAAAGCCGATTCCATGTTGATGTACGGCTGGTCCACGAGGTCCGTCATCGACTTGAAGCGTGTTTCGGCGATGTCGTCCTCGATCTTGTTGCGATCGGCAAACGCGCGGATACCGATCGCGTCACCGTACGATGCAATTACGGGCACCGCCTCGCGAATGTGCTCGGCCGCGGCGCCGTCCATGACGATGCCGTCGCGCACTTCGAGTCCGTGGATCGACATGTCGGGCGAGATGACGAACGCGCCGCCGCCGAGCCGGAACATGGCAGCCTGGAATGAGGCGAGCGTCCGCAGTGACGGGCTCAGGAACAGCAGCGACAATACCTTGCCTTTGAGTGCTTCGGGCTCGGGCTGGCGGTCGAGCCGCCCGGCAAGTTCCACGAGTGCGCTGACTTCCTCTGGTGAAAAATCGGCAAGATCGTTGAATGCTTTCATGGACTGTTCCCTTTTCTGGCAGTGGCCGGCGCGATGCTGGCGAGCGCCCGGGCGAGTTGATCGACATGGTGATCCTGTAGCACGAGCGGCGCGAGGATGCGCAGCACGTCGGGGTCGCTGCTCGTTCCCGTGAGGATATCGCGCTCGAGCAGCGCATTGCGTACTTCCACGGCCGGCCGGTCGCACACGAGACCCAGCAACAGCCCCATGCCCTGGATTCGGCGTACCGGACCGACGGTGCATCGTTCGCGAATTTGCGCCTCGCGTGTTCGCACATTGGCGAGCAGGTGCTCGGCCACTATGCTCTCGATCGTCGCCGCAATTGCGGCGGCTGCGACCGGCCCGCCGCCGAACGTGGAGCCGAGGTCGCCCGCACCGAAGCGGCCGGCGATGCCCTGCGTGCACAGCACGGCGGCGCAGGGTATGCCGCCCCCGAGCGCCTTGGCACTGGTGATGATGTCGGGCACGACACCGTGTGCCTGTACCGCGAAGAACTGGCCGGAGCGTCCCATGCCCGACTGCACTTCGTCTGCGATCAGCACGGCGCCGTGCTTGCGGGTCGCGCTCTCCAGCGTCCCGATGAATTCGTTCGACAGGTCATAGGCGCCGGCCACGCCCTGCACGGGCTCGAAGATGACCGCAGCGACCGTGTCGTCGATCATCGCACG
>JARRMH010000064.1:0-12337 GCA_037386205.1 Woeseiaceae bacterium
GTCGATACGATTCTGATCATGGCGCCGCTTCTGGCGGACAGCCAGTCGAAGTATGACCGCGTAATCCTCGCCGCATTCCTCGTCGTGGTGCTGCTATGGTTTGCGCTTGCCTGTTTGCTGCAACGTTATGCAGCGCGGCTCCGGTGGCTGGCATCGGCGGGTCATTGGCTGGCGCCTCTGATCATGATCGCGATCGGCTTCTATATCCTCGACAATACGATCACCGATACGGTGACGGGCTACTGAAGGGTGACCAGGAGTATTATGCTGGCATCGGGATCCGTGAGGATATTGAGATGAAGTCCTACCTGCTGCTTGTTTTCGCCGGAATCATGTTCTTGCCGCACGTGGGTGTTGCGCAGGGTCACTTGTCACCGGACAACAGGCCATCATTTGCTGCCAGTCACAGTGCAACCATGACCGCTCGCGTTGAAGAAATCGACCACGAGACGCGCGAGGTGACGTTACGGTTCGACAACGGCGATACGCTGTCGACGCGGGTCGGCGACGAAGTCCGCAATCTGGCGCAGGTGGGGGTAGGGGATATCGTCTACACGCACTACACCGAGTCGATTTCGATCCAGGTCGTCGAGGATGATGGCAAAGAACCCGAGTCGTTCGTGAAACAGGACCGTGCTGCGGCAGCAAAAGGCAGGATGCCGGGAATGGCTGCGACGGAATCCGTCGTCACGACGGCTATTGTCGAATCGATCGACCCCGACCATGCCACCGTCAGCCTGCGCGTGCCGGACGGGGAAGTTCGTCGGTACGCGGTTCGCAATCCGGACAATCTGCGCAGCATTCAGGTGGGCGACAAGATTGCCGCCACCGCGACAACATCGATCGTGATTACGGTTGACAAGGCGCTCGAGGAATAGCCACATCTTCCCGGGCCCTATGCGTGTGGTCAGCCACTTGATTCGCGGACTCGACAGGACGGGTATCGTCGTTGCGCTGCTGTTTCTGGCGGCGTCGCTGACACCGTCTCTGATTCCGCGTGAGGCTGTTCTTCAGGGCGTTCTTTCCGGGGTTTCGCTGGCTCTCGGCTACGCCACCGGTGTCGCCGGTCACTGGATCTGGAACTATCTCGAGCTGCCTGCGCCGGGCAGGAGAGCGGGCCAGATCGTCTTTGCCTTGATGGCGGGCGTCACCGTGACAATCGCCGTGTCGTCGCTCTGGGCCTGGGCTTTCTGGCAAAACTCGCTGCGTGAACTCATGAGCATGGCGCCCCTCGACGGCATTCGATGGCTGTTCGGGACCACGGCGGCGCTGGCCGTGTTTATCGTCTTGCTGTTGCTCGCGCGTCTGTTCCAGATCGTCCGACGCGCGATGTTGAGCCCGCTGGAACGGTTCGTTCCCCGGCGCATTTCGGCTGCGGCCGCGACAGTTATGGCGATCTGGCTGTTCTGGCTCGTGGCACATGGAAGTGTCTTCAGTTGGTTCCTGCGGACGGCAGACGAATCCTATGCAGCGCTCGATCGCATTGCAGGTGTCGAGATTGTGCGGCCGTCGGACGGGTATGAAACCGGCAGTGAGGAATCGCTGGTCGATTGGGAAAAAATAGGGAGGACGGGACGCCAGTACCTGGCGGGCGGCCCAACGCGCGGTGAACTTCTGTCGTTTGGACTGGTTAACGCACGGGAACCGATTCGCGTCTACGTCGGGCTTCGCTCTGCGGACACGATCGAGGAAAGGGCGGCACTGGCGCTCCGCGAATTGATCCGGGTCGGTGCCTTCGACCGCTCGGTGCTGGTCGTAGCGGTGCCGACTGGTACCGGATGGCTGGATCCAAGTGCGGTCGACAGTCTCGAGTATCTGCATGCGGGAGACGTTGCGACAGTCGCCATGCAGTACTCGTATCTCGCAAGCTGGATGTCGCTGTTTTTCGAACCAGGCTACGGAATTGACTCGGCACGAGCGCTGTTCCATGCCGTATATCAATACTGGGCGAGTCTGCCCGTTGATGACCGTCCGCGACTCTACCAGTTTGGTTTGAGTCTCGGCGCGCTGAGTGCGGAGCGTGCGACCAGTCTCTACGAGGTGCTCGAGGATCCTCACGACGGTGCCGTGCTGGTCGGTCCACCGTTCGCGAGCACGACCTGGCGAGCGGTGACGAACGAACGTGTCGACGGGTCGCCGCCGTGGCTGCCCAGGTTCGGAGACGGTTCGATCGTCAGGTTCATGGCTCAGGAGAATGCACCAAGCGACCTCGTTCGGGGCTGGGGCCCGCTGCGGGTCGTCTATCTTCAGTACGCCAGCGACCCGATCGTGTTTTTCGAACCGACGATGTTCTTTGTTAAGCCCGGATGGATGGCACCGCCGCGTGGGCCAGATGTGTCCCCGGCGCTTCGGTGGTACCCGGTGATTACGGCACTTCAGGTCGGAATCGACACCATGCTGGCCACGGAGGTACCCCGCGGGTTCGGCCATAACTACGCGGCATCGAACTATCTGGAGGCCTGGATCGCCGTTACCGAACCCGAGGGGTGGAACAGCGAAGCGTTGACGGCGCTCAGGCAGTTGCTGCGGCGCCGCGAAGCGCCGCAAAACTAGGCGTCATTTCTCCTGCAGTTCATCGACGATGTCGTTGGACAAGGCAAGGAATATGCGGAAACTTTCGTCAGCCGCCAGCTTCTCATCGACGAGCATCTCGAATGCTTTCTTCTGCAGTTCCCGCGCCTTTCGGACCTGAGCCTGACGAACGTCGGCGGCGTTACTTTTCAAAGCGGTGTCGCGAATTGCCATGATATCCGTGTAGAACGCGTCGATGCGATTCTTGCGCCGGCGGTTATAGATCTGCACAAGGGCGAAGGTGCCACTGACGAGTCCGATCAGCAACGTGATCAGCACCTCGGCAACGCCGGAGTAGCGTTCGTAGACGTCTGGTGTATCGCGGTTGACGAACGCATGGGCGCCCGGGTGCAGAACGAATACCGAGTCGGCGGGATCGAACTCGTCTCGCAGGTTCTTGAAAAGCAACGGGTGGTCCGACGCCAGCGCCGGCTGGAGACGCCGGATTTCGCTAATCAGGTCGTACACGGCTGCTTCCGGCACCTGCGAATCCGCCACCAGCATCTTGTCCACGGCCAGCGTCACTATGGCCTCGGGCGTTACGTCGCCGTAGGTGCCCAAGGGCAATACGTACGGGGTCATGCGCGGATTCAGCAACAGGGCCCGGTCGAGACTCGAGCCGGAACCGATATCTTCCATGGTGCCGAGGCTGAGGAGCCGGTACTGCCCGGCCGCGCCGAGTTCCTCGAGGCGCTCGGCAACGCGTCCGGGCGACGCCGGCAAATAGAGCACGATGACGTCGGAAGGTGTCACGGGTTCCTCGACGAGATCGACGTCCGCGGCAGAGAGCCCGAGGCTCTCAACAACCGTCATGGTCAGGCGCCGGGAGGCAGATTCGGTCGGACCTGCGTAGACGCTGCCATCCACGAACAGGTCCCGGAGATCATCGAATTCGCGATCGCGCCTGTAAAACACGTGCAGCACGGTCGGGTATAGCGGCATGACCGTGGTGACGCGCGGCCGATAAGCCTGGCTGTTCGATACGAGCGCGAGATCCGCCTGGCCGGACTCCAGCGCATCGAGCGGTGACTCTGCGCCGTCAGGCAGCGGCACGATTGAAATGCTGTGCCGGGAGTTCTGCTCGAATACATCCACCAGCTCGGCAGCGACCTCCTGGTCGAAAGCGAGTGACGGCATGACGAGGCGGAAGTTGTGGGGGGTCTGCTCGCAGCCGGCGATGCCCACGAGCAATGCGACACAAGCTGTCAGGATCGTTGCGATGCGGGCGAATCGAACCATGGATCGGGGATTTTAAAAGGCCTCACCGAGGCCTACGTAGAACTGCGTTCCGGTGCGCCCGCGGGCAACGTCGATTCGCAGGCTGAAGTCGTTTTCCGGCGCGACGACCCAGCGTATGCCGGCGCCGACCGACCAGAGCGAGTCTTCCCAGTTCGCGAATTCGGGAGCAATGGTGCCGACGCCGCCGAATGCGACAACGCCCAGTCTTTTGCGTAAACGGTGCCGATATTCGGTCTGGGCTGCGAAAAGGAACCGGTCGCGATAGGCGCCGGTCTCGTAGCCGCGCAGGTCGGCGCCGGAGCCGAAAGCCGGATACACGAAAAACGGTGCCTCACCGCCGAGATACTGCATGGCTACCCGTGTCGCGAGCACACCTGCATCCGACACAGCGCGATAGTGATTGAAGTCAGCTTTCCACTTCTCGTAGTCGCTGTCGCTGCCGAGCCAGCTGCGGCCCAGCGTTACCGACGCTTCGGCGTACATGCCGGCGGACGGCGAAAACTCGTTGTTGCGCGAGTCGTAGCGGACCCGCGGCGCCAGGCTCGTCAGGTTGATGTCGGTGCCGATTTCCGGCAGGTCGATACCGGGCGGCAACAGGTCGTCGTTGATATCGAGGCTAATTTCAGATTGCGAGTTGACGATGCGCAGCCCGACATATACTTGCTCGGACACGCGCCGGAGGGCCTGAATTGTCACCAGGCCGATCGTCTGGTTTAACGGGATCGATGTGTCGGGATCGCCGCCGATTCCGTAGAAATCGTATTCGAGGTCTGCGTACGCCGCCGCGCCCATCAGGCGCCAGCGATCCTCGGCCAGATTCATCCGTTGGAACAGCCCGGCACCCCAGCCGCCGTCTTCCGTGTAGAGTGCCATCGCACCGGTGATCCACGCCGGGTCCTTGTCCGATTGCGCCGCTGGCTTGTAGAAATACATTGCGGGTAACTGGAGCGTCCAGCCGAGGAGGGGAGTCCGCGACGGAATCGGCACGATGACGAATTCGCGTCCCCGGGCCTCCTGGTCTCCGGTCTGTTGCGCGTCCTTGGTATCGACATCGTCAGGCAGCGCAGGGACTTCCAGTTCTCCCTCGAACGTCACGTTGCGCGGCTGGACCGGAGAGTCTGCCCAGGCTCCCGTCATAACGGTCAATAAGCACGTTGTCGCCAGCGTGCGGCGCAGGCTTGAAGCCGATTTTGTATTCTGCATGTGTTCTATCCGGCGTCAGCCACTGCGGCGGAAAAAGCGACAAAGCGCGATGAGGATTGCGAGGTTCACGGCCGGGGCGAGAATCCCCAGCCACGGTCGCAGCGTATCCGGCAGGTCGTCCAGCAGCAATGCCCAGGGAAGCCCTAGAGGCAACAGGTACACGCCGGATAGGGGATCGCTCTCGACACCGAAGAGTCCGAACGTGCCGACGGCGAGCAGGAAAAGCGCAGCGAGGTAGAGCACCAGAAACGCAATGACGATGAATTTACAGACGCGTGCCGCCATGCAGGGCTACTCCGGGAGCGGTTCGAACTCGATGATCGAGCCGTCCGCCATCGTGGCGAGAAACAGGTTGCCGTTTTCGAGTACATAGCTACGGACCCACTGGAACTGGCCCATGTAGGTGTCGCTGATCGAGTCCGGCGGACACAGCGCCTTGGTCGACGCGATCACGCCGAACATCAGCTGCCCTGGCGATTGCGACGTGTACGAGCCAGTGCCGCGGTTGCAGTCGGCAAGGATCTTTGCGCCGTCATCCGTGAACGTCAGCGTGTACTTGGAACGGTCATCCGGCACGATCTCGGTATCGTCCATCGACATGATCTGCACGAGCCGCCAGGACGTTCCCGCCAGCTCCGGACGTTCTGCGCTCGCAGCCGCGGAGGCCGACGGTTCCGACCGTGCCGTCTCTGCGGCTGCTGCCGGTGTGTCGACAGTTGCTCCATCATCACCCTGTGGCCCGCAACCGACAAGAAAGTACATGAGTGCAATCCCGAGAAAACCGTTCGCCATCTTGGACTGCATCATTCAGCTCCTGTTGTAACGTTCTGTAACGTTTTCGGTTTTCACTTGTGACGTCCTTTTGCAACAGCGTCCTCGGCCAGCAATTTTGGTAATCTAGCACGATAACGTGGCAAGTCCAGAAACGCCGCGAAGCGTTCCGACCAGCGGTCTCGATACTCATTCCAATAACCTGTGTAACTCGTCATGAAGCCCATACTCAACACATTGATCGCAGCGGTCCTGTTACTTGCCGCCGCTCCGATAACGCTTGCGCAGTCTGAGACGGCAACGTACCAATCCTGGATCGAGCAGATGAAAGAAGCGGAACGCGGACCGTTCGAGCGCTTGCGCTGGTTCTGCAGTGACGGCAGCGTGCTGCCGCCGGAGCCCTATGCCTGCAAAGACCACGGCGGTGGGCATCAACACGGCGAGTGGAATGATCGCACCGAGGCGCTGCGCGAGTAAGGCTATTTCGTGGCCAACCTGCTGGCTGGCCTCGAGGGCAAGGAATGGCTCGCCCAGCCCGATGCCGCCGAGCGCTACGCCCAACTCGTTGTCGAACGTTTCCTGATCGGCGCGGACGACGGCTGGATCTTTCGGCGCGCGCTGTTTTATCGCGGCGCAATTCAGGAAGAAGACGAGCGCGAAGGTGCCCGCAACCTGCTCATTGCCATGGCGGCCGATCCCTACTGGAGCGGGCCCGGCTACGTCGCGTGGCGGACCGGGGCGAAGCTGCTGCCGCATGGCCAGGACAACGCGTCGATCGACAAGATTCGACAGGTATCGGCGAGTCTTTCGGACCGCGACCCGGGCTTTCGCCAGCTGCGTGCCAAGATTCACGGTGCACCGGACGCCGGCGATGCCGAGCGCGTGCGCGAGTATGCGCGTGACAACGCGAGTCAGGACCAGGCCGATGCATTCGAGGAGCTTGCCAACGAGATCGACGCATTCTACGCGGCCGGCGCGCTCGACGATTCCCTGCAGGCGTTCCTCGACCGGGAGCCGCCCCGCGCGCTGGCCAACCGCGTTAACGGTGCGCTTGCCGGCAAGCCCCAGACTGTGCTCGGGCGCCTGGCACGCTCGGGCCGTTTGCTCGCGGGCCTGTATGAGGGCCTGATGGACGTCGACGATCCAGAGTGGAAACTGGCCGCACTCGATCTCGGTTTCGTGGTCGAGAACGATTTCATCGCGGCTGCGGCCGAGTTCAGGTCGACAGCAGAAAAAATGACACGTGCCGAGCACGTCGCGGCGCTCAAGGCAACCGCCGACGCGGCATACGGCGCGGGACTGATCAACTCGCGCCTGCACAAGGAGATCGCAGCCGAACTGGCGCAGACGACGGCGAGCACCGTGCCTCTCGATCAGTATCGAGACGTGCTGTCCTACCTCGCGAGAGCGCCGGGCTGGGCGACGCAGTCGATGCGCATGCATTTCTTCGCGTCGATGCAAAAGCTGGCCGAACTCGAGCCAATCGCCATGCGTTTCATCCAGGATCAGCTGCGCGGCAGTTCATTGCTGCTGTATGCCGATGTGCTCGATATCTTGTCGATCGATGCCGGGCGCCTCGCCGGCGTGCGACATACCCTTTTCGGCGACGATGCGGGCGCTGCATTCACGGCGCTGAATCCGGGGCTCGCACGCGGCGTGCTGCACGCGGCGCCGAGCCTCGACGAAATGGAAAACTTTCGGCCCGACGGCATCTATGTGCTGCCGGAAACCGTCTCGGACCTGCCTCGAGTGCGTGGCATCCTGACGGCCGGCGAGGGCAATCCCCTGTCGCACGTCCAGTTGCTGGCCCGCAACCTCGGGATCCCCAACGCGACCGTCAACGAAAGCCTCCTGCCAACGCTTGGGAAACACGATGGCGAAAGCGTCGTGTATGCCGTAAGCCCCTCCGGCCTGGTTGAAATCGCCGCGGACGGATCGCGCTGGAATGACGTGTTCGGCGAGGATGGCGACGCGGTGGCCGGTGAGATGATCCGCCCCGATCTCGAAAAGCTGGACCTGGGCGTTAAAGAATTCCTGCCGCTCGACGACCTCGCGGCGTCCGACTCGGGGCGGACGGTCGGGCCCAAAGCGGCCAAGCTGGGCGAACTGCGGCGGCACTACAAATCGTCGGTGGCCAACGGCCTGGCCATTCCGTTCGGGATCTTCAAGGAAGTTGCGCTGGAACAGCCGCATCCGAATGGCGGCACGGTCTACGACTGGATGGTTGCGCAGTACCGCGAACTCGGCACTGTCGATCCCATGGACAGGGAGCAGGCAAAACGCTATGACGCGTTCCGCCAGGAGCTCCATGACCTGATCGTGAACGTGAAACTGAGCGATGAGTTCAGGAGTGAATTGCGCTCGACGCTCGAGTCGGTGTTCGGCAGCGGGCGCATGCCGGGGCTGTTCGTGCGTTCCGACACCAACGTCGAAGACCTCGCCGGCTTCACAGGCGCCGGACTGAATCTCACCTTGCCGAATGTCATGGGTATCGAGGCCCTGATCGAAGCGATACCCAGGGTCTGGGCGTCACCGTTCACGGCACGGGCATTCGCCTGGCGCCAGTCGCACATGTCCGAGCCCGAGCATGTATATACCTCGATCCTGCTGCTCGAGTCGGTGGCATCCGACAAGTCCGGCGTGATGGTGACCCAGGATATCGATACCGGGGACCGGGACACGCTGTCCGTTGCCGTCAACGAGGGCCTCGGCGGCGCCGTGGACGGCCAGGCGGCCGAGTCGCTGCGTATCGATCGCTCGACCGGGGACGTGCGCGTGCTGGCGACGGCGACGGCGCCGACACGCCGGGTGCCGAAGTCCTCGGGTGGTCTCGAATACCTGCGCGCGACTGGCAGCGACACCGTGCTGCAGCCCGCCGAAATCAGGCAGTTGATCGAATTTGCGGACAGTCTGCCGAAAAAATTCCCGCCGATCGTGGATGACGAGGGCAACCCGGCTCCGGCCGATATCGAGTTCGGGTTCCTGGGTGGCAAGCTGCAGCTGTTCCAGCTGCGCCCGTTCCTCGAAAGCCGGAATGCGCGGGGCAGCCAGTACCTGGCTGAAATGGACGAGTCACTCGGCGACACCGGGAGGATCACGGTCGAGATGAACGAGCGACCGCGCTCGATCGGCGATTGAAGGCCCGGTTCAGCCCTCGTCCGGCTCAGCGAGTCGCTCGTGCAGGCGGCGGGCGATGTTTTCCAGCCAGCGCCCGCCGCGTCGGTCGGCTGCCAGTGCGACGAGAATATACGACAACAATCCGTCCTTAACGAGAATGCTGTCGGCGTGATACTGGCGCCAGGTGCCGGACTTGCGGTAGAGCTTCAGGTCCGGCTGGTCTGCAAGGCCCTTTACGAACTTGTGCTGGATTGCGGGATCCGAAAGGCATTCCAGCATCAACTCGGTTTGCTCGGGGCTGGCAAGCAATCCGCGTTCGAGGAGATAGAACCAGCGCGCGACCTGCCAGGGCGTGGCGGCGTGCGACAAGCCTTTTAAGGGATCTCTCTGACACGCGCCTTTGCGGGCGTAATCTTTTCCCACCCACAAACCGCCACCGCGTTCGGGATTGTAGAAACGGTAGGGGTCCGATTGCAGCAACTCGAGCAGCCACTGCCTGCCGACCTTGGCGAGAACCCGGGTTGCGCAATTATTGCAGGACCGTCGGATCATCGCGACCATGTCCTCCCGCAATTCCTCGGTCATCGTCAGCAGGCCGCGGTCGAGCGCGACCGCGGCTGGGCCGAGCCTTGCACCGTCAGTGGCAGGTCGTCGGCAGCTGCCAGTCCTGCAGCGAACAGGATCAGTGCTGTTTTCAGCATAACGTGTCGCTTGCGCTGGCCGCCGTCATCCGCCGAGCACGACAGCGTCAACGATCTCGTAGCGTTCCTTGCCGACGTGGATTCTGCTCATATCGCCCTCGCGTTCGACGCGAAACTTGCCGGAGTAGTCTGCCTCACTGGTATCGGCGCTGATTGCAATGCCGCGCTGGAAGAAGATTGCCCGCTTGCGGTCCGTGGCACCGGGCAGCGTGACGACCACGGTGGCGTAACCGCCCCCGGCCCGTGACACGCCAAAGTCGCACTGCTGCATTGGCGCGGCCGGTTCCGCCGCGCACGGGAGCTTCCCCGTCGCATCGAAATCTCCCTGTCCCGCGCGCAGCGCCGAGTTGTCGGGGCCCGTGGCCACCGAGCCGTCCGGGGAGACGGCCCCTGCGAGGAATTCGGCCGCGACATAGCCGACCGGGCCGCCGCCGAATTCCTGGACGTAGCACCAGGTGCGGTTCTCGAAGCTGCTGCAGCCCATGTTGGTGAGGATCGTTCCGACCGGATAGGTCGTAACGACCGGGGCCGTCGTCGTGGCCAACTCCCGCAGATTCAATGACGCCTGGACCTCCCAGTGACGCGGGCCGCCGTCCTCGGGGGCCGCTCGTATCGCGGTGTCGCTGGCAGCCACGGTGGCGGTGGCCAGTACCAGCAGGCAGACGGCAAGAGTCGACGGGCGAAGCAATTCAGGCATGCGCAGGACCTCCTGAAATAAATCTAGCACATACGCCGGGTCCCGCATGCGGCAATCGCGTGCCCGCGTGAGCTTTTACTGCGTTGCCGCCCTCCGCGCGAGCTATAGTTGAGGCGATGAAAGCAGCAAAGATCATTGTTGCCGGCGTCGTCGTACTCGGCACCGCCGTTGCCATCACGTGGCTCGCGCGCGACCGCATTATCCAGCGGCTGACAGGACCCCTGCTCGAAGGCTACGGCTGGGTCATCACCGATGTTTCGCTCGATGCGCTGGCCACGAGGGACGCCTCGCTCGGCTATATCGAACTGGCTCACCAGGGCGGCATGGTCGTGGCCATCGAAGATCTCGTGCTTGCCGTGCGCCAGTCTTCAGCCGGGCGCCGAGGATACCGCGCGCAGCGGGTAACGGTCACCTTGCCCGAGCAAAATGACGACGGCGGCACCGATGTCGCTGCCGCGATTCGACAGGTGCTCGGCTTGCCCGACGTCCTTGCCGACGTCGACGTTTCCGTCGGCGAATTTCGCGTCCGTGGTTATCCGCCGGTTGACGACTTCACCTGGTCGACGTTTCCGCAACGACAGGTGCTCGGGGCAGAGGTCGGAGACAGCCGCCTTGGCATCGAACTGCTCGATGTGGGTGTATCGGAATATGAGGCGAGGCTGGACTTTGCCGCGCCGGCCGGCGAGGGCCAAGGAGTCAACGTGCGGATCGAAGGCCTCGCTGACAGTGTCCGATTCAGCACTGTGACCGAACCGAAGTTCGTCGCCTGGCGCGGCTGGCTCGAACGGGCCGGGTTGTTGCCGCCCGGTCTCGGCGTCGAGGGCGGCGGTGCGCGGGTGGAGGCTGCTCTCGATGTACCTAACGGGCCGGCCCCGCAAATGGCTTTTCGCAGCACGCTCGTGCCCGATTCGGCCTGGCAGGTGCGCTTCGGCGGCGACCTTCGCGTTACGGCCGAGGTCAGGACACCCATCGATATCGTCGCTATGCTCCCCGACGGTGAATGGTCGGCCGGCGTGGAATCGGCCGACGTCGATCTTGATGGTCCGATTGCCGAAGACCTCGATTTCCGGGTGACATCCATCGCCTGTCGAAGCGGTATCGTGTGCACGTTCGAAACTTCCGTCAGCGCGGAGGCCCTCGAACTCGACGCTTTCCGCGCCGAGGCATTCGAACTTTCGGCGCACGTGGAAGTCGAGGTGGGCCAGGGCGGCGCCGTGGCAGTCGCTACCATGCAGCCCGGCGTCGTGATGACGGCTTCGGCCGTTACCGGAGGTGACGCGGGTGCCAGCAGGATCGAGGCCAGCTTCGTATCGGAGACGACGTTCCGTAAGACGGCCGCGGGATGGGAGCTCGGAGTCGACTCCATCGACATGCTCGTCGAGGGTCTGGTCATGGGCGACACGCGAGCCAATGCATCGCTGTTCCTCGAGGGCTCGTCGCTCGCGAGCGGCGCGAACACGATCGAGGGCCGTACCGGCCTCTACGTGCCCTCCATCAGTGCTGCCTACGCAGAATTCCAGCTCAGTCTCCCCGGCGTCCGCGGCAATGTGACGCTGGCCGACCAGCACATTGTGGCGGAGCTGCAGACGGTCGGCCTGCAGGACGACGGGAGAATTCGTGTAACGTCCGATCTCGCTACGGGCGCTGGCGAATTACTTCTGGCCGGCGCCGTCAACGATTTCGCGGATCGTCCCCTGTCGAAACTGGTGGACGGCGCGTTGCAAGGCCTGGATCTGACAGCCGGTTCGCTTGCGCTCGAGACCGGCTTTCAATGGCACCCTGGCCGGCCATTGCGCGGTGAGGCGACCGTGCGACTGGCGAACGTTGCGGGCCTCTACTCGGCCATCGCGTTCACCGGCGTCGAGACCGAAGTCGATTTCAGCTACCACGCGCGGGATGGCCTCGCGTCCGAGCCCGCCGCGATCACGGCGTCGTTCGTCGATATCGGGGTTGCGCTGCGGGATATCAGCGCACGCTATCGGCTGCGGCCGGATGAGGAGGCGGTCGAGATCTCGGCACTCGAGATGAGCGCGTTCGG
>JARRMH010000065.1:0-9509 GCA_037386205.1 Woeseiaceae bacterium
TCGATGGCGCGCTCCAGGCCAGCAGAACCACTCAGGCGATGACCGATCTCGGTGGTCAGGTACTCCAGCTTGGCCCACCCTTCGACGTCGGTCAGGGCGGCACCGAGTATCTGGCCAGCCGGTTCGCGGTAAGCGTCCGTCAGATTGGTTTGGGCGGGCGCCAGTACGGGGATGGACAGAAGAACGGGAAGCAGAAGTCGGTACATCGCATCGGACCTCGATAGATTCTCGCCGGCGGAGAGTGTAACCCGCGCTGGCAACTGAATTGGGGCACGCCAATTGAAGCCGGCGCACTCAGCCGGCAAATTTTTTGCTCAATGGAGTTTGCATGGCCAACTGAATGTCCTGATCGGAATTTAAATGGCCCGCTCTCAGGACTTCTCGCAGCCGGACTTGTCGCAGTCGCCGTCGCAGCCGTGGCAGCTGCCGCCACGGCGATTGCCGTCGGTCATTGGTTCGACCGTCGTGATGAAGGGCGAGCTGGTCGTCGGTGAGGATCTGGTGATCGAGGGCAAGTTTGACGGCACGATAGTCGGCCGGGGTCATGGACAGGACAGGGTCACGATTCGCCGGACCGCACAGCTCACGGGCGAAATATCGGCCAGCGAGGTCCGGGTCGACGATGGCAGCAACCTGGAAAACGCCGTGCTTTCCGGCCGAATCTCGCGGACAGACCGGTAATCGTTGTCGACCGTAATCGGTACGATGCCTCCGATGGCTCTCTTTTCGAAACGTCTCGCGGTAGTGCTACTGATGACTGTTGTCTCCCCTGCGAACGCAGCCGGCCCCTCCGGCGGCGATGAGGAATTCCTGGTCACCGACTTTGCTGGCGGTGGCGTCGACCCCGCCTGGTACGTCGTCAACGATGACGTGATGGGTGGGCGCAGCACTGGCGACTTTGAATTGACTCAAGGCGTGCTCGTTTTCAGCGGCGTTACGAACACGGACGGTGGAGGCTTCAGTTCGATTCGGACGAAACCGCTGCAACTCGATCTATCGGAGCGCACGGGCATTCGCCTGCAAATCAAAGGCGACGGCCGTCGCTACAGCTGGCGCCTGACCACGGACGCTCGGTGGCGCGGCAGGCAGGTTGGCTACTGGGCTGATTTTGCCACGCTCGATGATACGTGGACCACGGTGGACATTCCGTTCTCGAGATTCATGCCGCAATTTCGGGGTCAACGGGTCAACGTTGCCCCCCTCGATGCCGGACAAATCACGAGCATGGGCGTGATGATTTATGACCAGCGGGATGGACCGTTTCATCTCGAGTTCGACAGTGTGTACGCTTATGGGGCGTCGCCGAGATTCTCGCTCGAGCAGTTCCATTGGAAACGGCGGCTGCTGGTCATCGGCGCTCCCACCGAGGACAACGAAGACCTCGAAGCACAGCGCAAAGCGGTCGCTGCGAGCGCGGCAGAATTCGCGGATCGGGACATGACGCTCGTCATCCTGCTCGAGAGCGGGGCTTCGTCGGCGGGCGACCGAGAACTGACTGCCGGGGAAAGTGATGCGGCACGGTCGGCGCTGGGTATCGAGCGCGGATCGTTTTCCGTGCTCCTGATCGGAAAGGACGGCACCGTCAAGCTATCCAGCGACACGGCCACGCCGATGGCTGAGATCTATGCGTTGATCGACACCATGCCCATGCGGCGGCGGGAACAGGCGGAAGACTCCGGGTAAGCAGGCGGAGCGTCGCAGGGCAGCATGCCGGCTCGCCTCACCAGGGCATCGCGACAGCGGATCTGCGATGCCGTTTGCTAGGTCATGGCATCAAGCCCCGCCAGGCCGTCGAGAACGAGAGCAACTGTGAACGGCTAACTGAATCGGCGCACGGCGGGGCGCTGAAACACCTTGCGAAACAGTACTCGCATAATTGGGTTACTCCGCGCTCAAAACCTTTAGTATGCGGCCAGGGCGGCCCGCTCTTTCGTCTTGATACGAATCGAAACATGCGTTGGCGTATGTTCAGTTGCCAATGCCGTTGGAGAAAAGCTCGGACCTCGCGAGGTCCGTGATCAGGACGACAGACGGATGCCGCAGGCGCCGCTCGGTCGAAATAGCGTAGAAGCGTTCCTCTATTTCCTCGGTCCGGCCGATTACCGCAGACCGGTACATACGGCAGACTTCCTTTTCGATGACGGTTGGCGAGGCGAATACCCCGGCCCCCGCCTCGCCGAAGGCCTTTAACAGGGCGCTGTCATCGAACTCGCCGACAACACGCGGCGCAATTGCATGCTCCTCGAACCAGTCGTCGAGACGCCGACGCAGCGCGGAATTCTGGGTCGGAAGCAGCATGGGCGCGTCCTTCAGGTTGCTCGGGAACGACGATTTGAAACGGCGAGCCAGGTTGCGTTGCACGAAGAAGGACATGCCGCTCTTGCCGAGACGGTGGTTGAAGCCTTTCAGGTTCAGGCCATCCGGCACCGGGCGGTCCGACAATACGATGTCCAGCTTGTGAATCGCGAGTTCCGACAGCAGCTGTTCGAGCGACGCCTCGTGACAAAGAGCCCGAATCGGGTCGTTGCCCATGACAGCCGGTGCGATGATGCGTTCCGCAATCAGCTTTGGCATCGAACTGACCACGCCGACTTTCAGCGTGGTTGGTCCGGCGAGCTGGTTGCCTCGCACCACGTTGACGAGTTCCGCGCCGACTGAAAAGATTTCATCGGCGTATTCGAATACGACCTGCCCCATGTTCGAGAGCACCAGACTGCGCCCAACCCGGTTGAAAAGCGGCTGGCCCACGGCCTCGTCGAGCAGCTTTAGCTGGCTGCTTATCGTCTGCGGTGTCAAATGCAGCGCCTCCGCTGCGCGCGCGATACTGCCCTCGCGCGCAACCGTCCAGAAGTAGTGCAGATGACTGTAGTTGAGGTGTCGCACGATGCTATTCGCCTGTTCGCGCCGCCCGTACGCGGCATGCGGGACTGGTTCGCATTATCTTCGATTTTTTCGATGTAAACAATCGAATACTTCGACTGGACCGCTAAGATGATACGGCTATCCTCGGGCTTCAAGGAGGAGTGCAATGATCGTCTCAACCAGCAGCCACAATGTGCAGCTTCATCCGGGAATCCACGAATTTGTCGAACACGCGATTCAGGACGCTCTCAAGCGATTCGACAACGAGGTCGTTTCCGTCGACGTATTCCTGAAGGACGTCAATGGCCCCAAGGGCGGGCGCGACAAGCAGGTAATTGTTCGCACTCATTTGCGACAGCGGCGGCAGCTCATCACGGAAACTGTCCACGACAACCTCAGGGCTGCGATTCGGATCGGTGCGAGGCGAGCCAAGCGCGCCGTCCGCCGCAGCCTGCGTAAAGCGCGGCGCATCGAAAAGGTTCGTATGCAGAACCGGCTTCACGGGCTGGCCGCGGGTATCGACGCTTGAGCAGGACGATATTTCAGGGCACCCGCTTCGCTCTCGCGGGGCCTGCCCGTTGAGGCTGTGCTGGCGCACCACGAGCGCAAAGACCTGGCACAGCATCTGCAGGATTGACGCGCAAAGGCGCGGCTTTAAGACGGCGGCTGTATAATAGTCAGGAATGGATCCCGTCATCTGGTTTTTCGCGCTCGGCGTGTTTGCCGGAGTAGCGCGCTCCGACCTGCGTATTCCGCCGGCGATTTACGACCTTCTGAGCATCCTGCTGCTGTTGACCATCGGCCTGAAAGGCGGCGTCGAGCTCGCCAAGGCGCCGTTGTCCGGCATATTGCCGCAAGCAGCCGCGGTGCTTGCCATGGGGTTCACGCTTCCCGTGCTGCTGTATCCGGTGGTCCGCAAGCTGGGTGGCCTCGGACGCGCCGATGCCGCATCACTCGTGGCGCATTACGGTTCCGTGAGCGTGGCCACGTTTGCGGTCGGACTCGCGTTTCTCGCTGACAAGGGCGTAAGCCACGACTCGCAGCTTCCCCTGTTCCTGGTTCTGCTCGAGGTCCCCGCGATTCTCGTCGGCGTGATCCTGGCGCGTCGAAAAGAGGCTGGCGGGCAATGGGGACGCCTTCTGCACGAGGTCCTGCTCGGCAAGAGTATCGTCCTTCTCGTGGGTGGGCTCGCAATCGGTTGGTTGGCCGGACCCCAGGGCATTCAGCCCTTCGAACCGCTGTTCTTCGACCTCTTCAAGGGGGTACTGGCGCTGTTCCTGCTCGAAATGGGCCTGATTGCCGCCAGTCAGTTACAGGCGGTGCGGCAAAACGGACGGTTTCTCGTCGCGTTCGGACTGCTCGCGCCAGTGCCGCTGGGCGCAATCGGGGCGGTCGTCGGCTGGTCTATCGGCCTGTCTCCGGGTGGCACGACGCTGTTGGCCGTGCTTGCCGGGAGCGCATCATATATTGCGGCCCCCGCAGCTATCCGCATTGCAGTGCCCGAGGCCAACCCATCGCTCTCGTTGACGGCATCCCTGGGCGTTACCTTCCCGTTCAATATTTTTGTGGGCATCCCGACCTATTACCTTATTGCATCGGCACTTCACGGGGGTGCAGGATAGGGCCATGCTCGATGCAGACCGAAAACTGGTGACGATCATTACCGAGTCGGTTCTGGAAGCCGAGCTTTGCGATTTCCTTGGCGAGCTTGGCGCGTCCGGCTACACCGTCACGAATGCGCGCGGTTCCGGTAGCCGGGGGGTGCGCAGCGCCGGTTGGGTGGCGAGCGGCAACGTTCGGATTGAAGTGGTATGCAGTACAGAACTTGCTGCGGAAATCGCGAGGAAAATCAGCAAGAAGTACTACGCCGACTATGCAATGATCCTGTTTGAGAGTGATATTCGGGTGCTGCGTCCGGACAAATTCTCATAGGTGCCGGGTCAGACTGACTGCGGCTGAGCGTCCCAGGCGTTTGGCGACGTGCGTCGCCGCTTCGCCCGTGCGCTCCGACCACCTTGAAAACTGTGCACAATGTCTCAGATTGCAGCTGAACTCCCTGTAGTCTGGCGGGTCACAGTGTCTTGAGGTCTGCAATGAATCGCAATTTTGCTGCCGATCGTGGTGCGTACCGGTTTGCCACGGTCGTCTTGTCCTGCCTGTTTCTGCTGCCAGGCCTTTACGGTTGTGGGAGCGATGGTGGAGGCGGGTCTTCGCAGCCGGCAATCGTTGTCAACAGCTTGCTGGACGAAGCCTCGCCGCCCGACGGCACGACAACGCTCCGGTCGGCGCTCGAGGACGCATCGCCCGGCCAGGCGATCACCTTCGATTCCAGCCTGAACGGCGGCACGATCGACCTGATGTTCGTTGGCGCAGAGCACACCGTGCTCGTTGGCGAGGTGATGGGCTTCGACACCCCGAACAACATCTCGTTTCTCATCGGCTATTTCGACCGGGATTACGGGCGGTCGGCACTGTTCGCCGACAAGGACGTCGTCATTGACGCGTCGAGTGTTCCCGACGGTATCACGATCAACTGGGCCGGCGCGGAGCCAGCCAGAGTGTTGGCCGTGTCCGGTGACCTGACGCTGAAAAACGTCGCAATCACGGGCGGCAACAGCGTCTTCGACGTGGCAGCGGATATCGGTCAGCACCCGGATGACAAGCAAACGTCCACGCTTGCACGAGGCGCGGGCATCGCGGTCTGGGGCGTGGCCACGCTAATCGACTGCGCTGTTTACGACAATCACGCGGTCGGTGACGATGCCGATACGTCGCGCGACGGCGGCGCCTATGGCGGCGGCGTCTACGCGGACACTGTTGACATGGAAAACTGCATCGTCAGCGGCAACACGGTCACCGGTGGCGGTGCTGCCGGTGGTGGCGTATTTTCCGTCGGTGGGCGCGAGACCCGGGTCAATGTCTCGTCTATCAGCAGGTCGACGATCACGGAGAACCGGATCACCGGGCTCTTCGCCTACGGGGCAGGGGTGTACTCGGACGGCGGCGGCATCGGCCGGTCGACCAGAATTCATGTCGAAAACAGCACGGTCGCGAGGAATCTCGTCGAACCGCCGTTGCTCCCGCCGTTCCTGTTCGATCTGCTCGATATCGGATACTGGCGCGGCGGCGGGCTCTACATGTCCAACGGTTACATGCAGGTGCAGAGCAGCACAATCGTCGAAAACCAGGTGTTCGGGAAGCCTCGGACCAACGAGTTGAGCAAGCCCAACCTGGCAGGTGGTATCGCCGCGACCATTGGCAATGCGCACGCCGTGGAAGACATGATCATTGGTCATTCCATCGTCGCTGGCAATACGGTCCACGAGATCGTCGGCATCGATACCGGTGGCTATACGATCGGCAGTGTCTATCCGCACGATGTTTTCACCGGGTCTGTCTTTGAATTCCGCAGCATGGGTTACAACCGGTTGGGGGTGATCGATTTCAGTCAGGTCCTGGTGCCGATCGGCGAGCCCGACTGGGCGTCCCTGTCGCGCAAGCACTATCCGAAGGCGAATGATGTGGACGGCGTCGCCATGGCTGACGTGCTCGGGAGCGCCACGCTTTCAACCACCATTCCTGCGTTCGGCATCGAGGCCGATCCGTATGCGGTTCTCTGCTACGATCCCGCCGGCAGTGCACTGGACCAGGTTCCGGCAAATGCCTACGACGTCGCCGAGATTCTCGGGGAACTCGAGGGGCCGCAGGACGAGGGCATGAACCCGCTGCTGCTGCCGTTGATGATGGACCAGATCGCAGCCACCTACGGTCAAACAGACTTCGCAAACGAATTCAGAAGCCACTTCGAGAGCTGGTTGCTCGATATCGACCCGGATACCGCGGGTTCCCAGCACTACTTCAACTGCAACGGCGACATGGTCGATACGCTGGAGCGCGCATTCTGGTGTGGGCCGGCACAGACCTGGCCGCAGATGGAGTACAACCATGCCTACATCCAGTTCTGGCATCATCTCGATCTCGCGCTGGCGGGTGAGATTGCGGCGGTCAATGTCGATCAGCTCACGGGCCTGAGTCCGGCACTCGTGAACGATGATGTCTGGCTCGATCTTTTTGGCCCTGGCCGGAGCGACTTCAACGGCATTACTCTGCAGATCAGCGAGCGGACGCTTGCCGTTGACCCGCTTCGTCTTGACCAGCAAGGCGCTGCGAGGCCAGCCAACACCCTTGCCGATATCGGAGCCATCGAATTCGACAATCCCTGACGACGATCGGGGCGGCGGCTCGAAAAGGTGGGGATCTCGCCTGCTAGAATGACCTTATGAAAACCATCGCGGTGCTGACCACGACAGACAGTCTCGAGGAGGCGCGGGCGATCGCCGCGGCGCTGGTGGAGCGCAAACTGGCAGCCTGCGTGCAGATATCGACGATCGAGAGCGTCTACACCTGGCAGGGCGCCACGCAGAATGACGATGAATTTCGCCTGCTGGCCAAGACCGCAGCCGGTAACTACAAAAGCGTCGAGTCGGCTATCCGCGAGTTGCACTCCTACGAGCTGCCGGCGATTTTCGCATTCGAAGTGACCGAGGCGTTCGCTCCTTACGCCGAGTGGGTGGCGGACCAATCGACCGGGGTGGTGGACTGACCGGCGTTCCTGCAAAGGTGATTGCCGTTCGCCGTAGTCTGCGCGGCGGCCTCGGCGCGCTGCTGGTCCTTGCCGTCGCGAGCGGCTGCGGCGAGGGTCCCGAAAGTAGTGCCTCGCAGCCCCTCCCGACAGAATCGTTGCCCGGTGTCTATTCCGGGGTTTTTCCGTGCGACGGCTGCCCCGGTATTCCATCGAGACTCTGGATCAGAGCCGATGGTCGATTCTTTCTCGAACAGCAGTATCCGGCGGAAGCCGACCGGGACAGAACGGCCGTCTACAGTCTTGGCCGGTGGGGATTCAGCGACGACCTGTATCGTGTGCATCTCGACGGGAGTGGACCGCGGCGCACATTCGCCCGTCCCGATCGCGACACGTTAGTGATGCAGACACCCTCGGACCTGGAGCACCGGCTGACCCGCGACCAGGCAACGCCGGACTTCACGAGCATCGTCCGCATGACCGGTCTGGTGCGCCGGAACGAGGGCGGCTTGACGTTTACCGAGTGCCTGACGGGGTTGGTCCTGCCGATAAGCCGCGACGGCGACTTTTCTCGATTTCATCACCAGTACCGCAGCATCGGTGGCCGCAGGCCCGTGCTTGCCGAACTCGAGGGCCGATTCCACTGGTCGGACGACGGCGCGCCGCGCACCATGACCATCGAGCGCTTCGTCACCCTCAGGGCCGGCCAGAGCTGTTCCTGATCATCACGCCTGGTTCTCTTGTTGTGCGGACTGCTCGGGCTGCTCGGAGCGGTTGATGAACAGCGTCTGCGTCGGGTAGGCAAATTCAATGCCGTTCGCTTCAAAATCTTCGTAAATCTTTAGATTAACTTCTTGCTGTATGTCCATGTATTCGTTGTAATTTGGTGAAAGAACATAGTAGACCACCTCGAAAATCAGCGCGAAGTCCCCGTATTTCTGGAAGTGGGCACGGTCGAAGCGAACCTTGTCCTGCGACTCGACGGCCTCACGCAACATGCCGGGGATCGCCTTGAGCGTGTCGGCGGGGGTCTGGTAGGTGACGCCGATCGAGAATACGACCCGCCGCTCGAACATGCGGCCGTAGTTGCGTATGCGGCTGCTCAGAAGATCGTTGTTCGAGAAGATCAGCTGTTCGCCGGACAGGCTGCGCATCCGTGTCGTCTTGATACCGACTTTCTCCACGCTGCCGAGGAAGTCGCCGATACTCAGGAAATCCCCGACGACGAACGGTTTGTCGAGGACGATCGACAGCGACGCGAACAGGTCGCCGAGAATATTTTGTGCCGCGAGGGCGACTGCGATACCGCCGACGCCCAGACCGGCGATCAACGTCGTGATGTTGACGCCGAGATTGTCGAGCACGGCCAGCAGCACGAGACTCCAGATGGTCACCCGTGCGATGAAGGACAGGATATCCATGGCCGCGACGTCGTCGGGGCTTTCCTCGAGGTCGTGTTGGCGCTTCTTCTGGATCGACTTGGTGACGCCGGCGCTCAACCACAGGCCGCCTTGCAGAAGCGTCGCTATCATCGCCGCGCGGTAGGCCCAGTTGTCGATGTCGTCCGGCAATTCGAGAAAGCGTGTGCCGACGAACAGCGCAATAAGGAACAGGAACCAGCCGCGAGTCGCATGGGCCACGTCGACCGCGACGTTCAGGGCGGCCGCACTGTTTTCACGTTGATCGAGCGTTTCGAGTCGCTGGACGACGACCCGCCGCAGCAATAACAGTGCCAGCCAGACAACGACAAACAGGCCCGCCGCGATGCCCCAGGTGAGGGCCGTATTGCCAAACAGTTCGTAATCTAGCCAGTCGCTGGGATTCAATGGAGCTCCGCTGCAGATGTTGAGGATGGCGCTATGGTACCAAGGTCGCGCGTCTACGAGGATCGGGAAAGCGTAACAATTCCGCCAATCTACTCGACGTAAGCCTGTGTCGACGGTAAATTGAGCAGTCTGGATTGTATGTGCGGAGGGGCAATGGTTATGCGGAACTCATTGTTGGCAGCCGCTGTTGCCAGTGCGATTGGGTACCCCACCGCGTCGGCACAGGCCCAGGACGGGAC
>JARRMH010000066.1:0-9978 GCA_037386205.1 Woeseiaceae bacterium
CGTGACGCTGAGCGTGCAGATCCTGCCGCTGATCCTGGAACGCAAGGTGATGGTGGGCACGGCCGAGATCAACGGCCTGCAGCTCAACCTGGCCGTCAAAGCCGACGGCACCGACAACTGGTCGGATCTCGGTGCAACTCAGGACAGCACCGTCGTGACCGATGCGGCGTCGGGTGATGAGCAACCCGGCACAACGAGTGCCGAGCTGGCGGTTTCCGGCATCGCGATCCGGAATGCGACGATCACCTACACCTCGGGACCGGACAGGTTCTCCCTGAGCGAGGCCGACTTCACGGTCGGGCCGGTGACGGGCGACCAGGATGCGCTCTCGATCGGCCCGGTTGCGTTCGAGGCCCTCATCTCCGGCCTGACGGAGATTCCGACGCAGCTGGCGTTCGGCACCGATGGCATCGAGATCGACATCCCCGGCAACGTCGCGACCCTGCAGCCGGTCAATCTGTCGATACTGGGCATCGACATGCATGCCGAGTTCGAGCCGGTAGCCTATGGCGGCGCGCCCGATGCGCGAGCGACACTCAAGGTCGATACGTTTTCGCCGCGCAGCCTGATGACGCAGCTCGGCATCGAGCCGCCGCAAACGACGGACCCGGGCGTGCTGAGCGAGCTCAGTATCGCGGTGTCACCGTGGTCGTCGACGACACGACGTTCACCGGTGCGATGACCGTGCCCATGGACGACTCCGGGCGACTCAGCGTGCAGCTCGAGGGTGACGCGATCGATCTCGACCGCTACATGGCGGTTGCCGATGAGGCGGCGGCGGATGCGGCCGCAGATGTGCCGCCAGTCGAGATCCCGGTGGACCTCATCAAGCCGCTGAATGCGCAGGGCAGCCTGAAGATCGGCTCGGTGCAGGTTGCGGGCATCGAGCTCGAAAACGTCACGCTCGGACTCGACGCCGCCAATGGACGTATGCGCATCAACCCGATAGCCGCCGGCCTGTACGGCGGCCAGTACAGCGGCGACATCCGCGTCGACGTGTCGGGCGCGACGCCGGCCTTGTCGTTCGACGAAAAGATCGATGGCGTCGACCTCGGGGAACTGGCCCGGGCGATGTTCGAGCAGGAGAACGTAACCGGTACGGTGTCGGGCCGGTTCAACCTCGGCGGTCGCGGCGGCGACATGAACGAGATTCGCGAGACACTGGACGGCAACGTGTCGTTCGAACTCGTGGACGGGACGTACGAGGGAACGGACATCTGGTGGGAGCTGCGTCGCGCACGCGCGCTGCTGCGCCAGGAAGAGCCGCCCGAGCCGACGCTACCGGCGCGTACACGCTTCACGTCCGTGACGGCATCGGGGCAGGTGACCGACGGTGTGCTGACCAGCGACGACTTGCGTGCCGAGTTGCCGTTCATGCAACTGACCGGCAGTGGCGACGTCGACCTCAACGAGGGCACCGTCGACTACAGGTTGCGCGCGCGCATCGTCGAGAAACCGGAACTCATGGGCGCCGCGACGGCCGACGAGATCGACGACCTGACCAAGACCGTCATCCCGCTCAGGATATCGGGCCCGCTGACCTCGCCATCGGTGGTTCCCGACGTCGAGGACCTGCTGCGCCAACGCGTCGAGGAAGAGGTGAAGGAAAAACTCCAGGACAAGCTGAAAGATCTGTTGAAGCGATGAATCGCTGCTGGTCCCTGACGCTGCTGGCACTCGCCGTCCCGGGACTGGCTGCCGAGATTCGCAGCCTCGATGTGCGTTACGAGGACGGCTACTACACGATGCGGTCGGAGGCGTGGTTCGACGTCGGCGTCGAGCCGATGTACGACGTATTCAGCAGCTGGGAGATCTCGACCGAGTTCTCGAGCGCGATTGTCGAGGCGCGCGATCTCGCACCCGACGCGTCGGGCCGTCCCGGTTTCTACACCGTGGCCCGCGGCTGTGTCCTGTTCTTCTGCAAGTCGCTGACGCGCCAGGGCTACGTCGAGCGCGACCCACCGCAGCGGCTGCGGGCGGTTGCCGACCCGGAGCAGAGCGACTTCGAGGTTAGCGACGAGACCTGGGAATTCGAGGCAGTCGACGGCGGCACGAGCGTCACCTACACGCTGCTCATGAAACCGTCCTTCTGGGTGCCGCCCGCGATCGGGCCCTTTGTTATCAAGCGGACGCTCAGGAACAAGGCCGGGCAGGCGCTCGACCGCATCGAGTCGATCGCGCGGACTTACGATGAGACCGGCAGGGTCGTCGTTGACTGATTTCGCGACCCGCCTGCTGGACTGGTTCGATGCGCACGGGCGCAAGGACCTGCCGTGGCAGCGTCCGCAGAGTCCGTACCGGACCTGGGTGTCCGAGATCATGTTGCAGCAGACCCAGGTGCAGACCGTCATCCCGTACTTCGAGCGTTTCATGCAACGCTTTCCCGATGTACAGGCGCTGGCCGATGCGGAGCGGGACGAGGTCCTGCGGCACTGGTCGGGTCTCGGCTACTATGCGCGTGCCCGCAACCTGCATCGCGCGGCACAGGCGATCCGCGACGAGCATGGCGGCGTCTTCCCGAATTCGCTCGCTGAGGTCATGGCGCTGCCGGGGATCGGTCGTTCGACGGCGGGCGCAATCCTGGCGCTCAGCATGGACCAGCGGCACCCGATCCTCGACGGCAACGCCAAGCGCGTGCTGGCGCGCCACGCAGCGGTGGCCGGCTGGCCGGGCAAGGCGTCGGTGGCAAAGAAACTCTGGGAGATCGCCGACCGGCACACGCCGCACGACCGCGTCGCCGACTACACGCAGGCGATCATGGACCTCGGCGCCACGCTCTGCACGCGCAGCAACCCGGCCTGCGAGCGCTGCCCCGTCGCCGCCGACTGCACCGCCCGCCTAAAGGTGTCAGTCACCTATTTTCCGGGCCGCAAACCAAAGAAAGCGAAGCCGCTGCGCTCGACGGCCATGGTGCTCGCGAGCCACGACGGCCGGGTCTATCTCGAGCGCCGCCCGGAAAGCGGAATCTGGGGCGGGCTGTGGAGCCTGCCCGAGGTCGATGGCAAGGCAGTCGAGGAGTGGTGCCGTGAACGACTGGGTCGGGCGCCCCGTTGCGTCGATGAATGGCAGGTCCTGCGCCACAGCTTCAGCCACTATGATCTCGATATCCGGCCGATAGCCGTGCGTATCGACGCGCCATTGAGTAAAGTGGCCGACAACAACAATGCCGGATGGCATCGACTGGACGACGAACTGCCGGGCGGAATGGCCGCGCCGGTGAGCAAACTGATAGAGCGACTGAAAAATGGCACGCACAGTTAACTGCGTCATGCTGGGCAAGGAAGCCGAAGGCCTCGACTTCGCACCGTACCCCGGCGAACTCGGCAAACGCATCTTTGAAAACGTCTCGAAAGAGGCGTGGCAGCAGTGGCTGGCGCACCAGACCATGCTGATCAACGAATATCGCCTGACGCCGATTGAGCCCGAGGCACGCAAGTTCCTCGAGAAGGAAATGGAGAAGTTCTTTTTCACCGGAGGCGCGGCGGCACCCAAGGAATTTGTTCCCCCGTCCGACTAGATGCGGCCGCGCATTTTGCGGCAAATCGGCTTTCGCCGGAAGTTCTGTCAATAGCGTGGTTTGCGGATTGTAAACGCTGCTACGTTGGCCTAGGTTACCGTGGCCCGGCGTAGGCACGGCCGTTCAGAGCAGCGGTTTGGGCCTTCCGCGATGCCTGCCATCATGGTGGGCCTCCGCCAGCTCTCGCGGCCAGTTCCGCGCCCGCCCATCGGTCGGCTGCGGAGCCTTACCCCCCGAATGGGCGACCTGGCTGAACAGGTTCGCAGGCGTCGGAAAGCCGCACACCGGATGATCGTTCAGATCCATGAGGCTCCTGGCAGAGCCGCATTCGCGGCCTGGAGGTAGATATGCGCACTGACATTATTCGTGGCGCACTGCTCGGTATCCTGCTGCTGGGATTCACGGTTCCTGGCACCGCGCTGGCAGGCGATAAT
Organism: Woeseiaceae bacterium; assembly: GCA_037386205.1. Taxonomy (GTDB): domain Bacteria; phylum Pseudomonadota; class Gammaproteobacteria; order Steroidobacterales; family Woeseiaceae; genus UBA1847. The sequence continues at coordinate 3,952 of JARRMH010000066.1, forward strand.
GAGAAGACCTGCTCGAATATGGGTACCTGGTTCGGTGTGCTGGATCCCCTGCACGGGGATATGACACTGACTGGATGGACGACGACTGTGACTGGCCAGTCCGGCAAGATGGGCGTCAATGTCCTCGAGTGGCCGGACTTCGATCCCACGCTCGGCCTGAATTTCCCGCCGTTCAGCGACGCTCATCACATCAACAATATGCGTGGTGTGTGGAAGCGCACTGGTGGCAGGACCTTTGATTACTCGTTCAGTGGCTTTGCCTACAACGAGTCGAATGAGCGGGTCTACATTGCCAAGGTCAGCGGGAGCGTCACGCTCCTCGGTAATTGTGACTACGAGGCCATCTCGGCCTATTTTGAAGCCTTTGCGCCGGGCGACAACCAGTTCCTGGCAGAGCCCATTTTTGAGACCCCGCTGCCGAATCATTGGGGTCAGCGGGCCAAGTTGGCTCTCCCTTACTAGCCGGCAGCAGTGATCGAAAATTGACCCCGGCTTCGGCCGGGGTCTTTCACTAAAAGGTGTCAGTCACCTTTCAGTGAGTCTAAGGTGACTGGCACCTTTATTCGCGGGTGCAGTACTGGACGCTGAACCAGTCGCGCGCGTCGGTCCAGACCTTGTCGACACTGAAGCCTGCCTGCTGCGCCATCGCGGCGAAGCTCTCCAGCGTGTACTTGTGCGAGTACTCCGTGATGATCGACTCGCCGCGCTCGAATGCGATGCTGGCATCGCCGATGCGGGCTTTTTGGTCACGGGCGCTGACGAGTTCCACTACCACGCGACCCTCGCCGCGCCGGTAGGTCGCGCGGTGCTCGAAGGCATCGAGGTCGAAGTCGCTGCCGAATTCCCGGTTCAGGTGGCGCAGCATGTTCAGGTTGAACTCCGCCGTTACGCCGGCACTGTCGTTGTATGCGGCATCGATGATCTCGGGGTCCTTCTGCAAGTCGACGCCGATGAGCAGGGCACCGTCGTCACCGGCTTCGCCGTGCATGACTCGCAGCAGCTCCAGTGCGGCGGCCGTTTCGAAATTACCGATCGTGGAGCCGGGGAAATAGACGATGTTGCGCTCGGGCATGGTCTTCGGGTTCGGCAGATCGAACGGGTGCAGGAAATCGGCGGCGACCGGCAGCACCTCGATGTCGGGGAAATCCGCCTGGATGCTTTGCTGGCTTTCGAGCAGGTGCTCCTCGGAAATATCGACGGGCACGTATGCGGCCGGCGAGTCCATGTGCTCGAGGAGCAGGCGCGTCTTCAGGCTCGAGCCCGCGCCGAACTCGATCAGGCTCGCGTTGGCTCCGATGCACCCGGTCATCTCATCGATGTACCGTTCCATGATCCCGAGTTCGGTGTCGGTCAGGTAGTACTCGGGCAACCGGGTGATGTCATCGAACAGCTGCGAGCCCGTCTCGTCATAGAACCACTTGGGTGAGATCACTTTTTGCGGTCGCCGCAGGCCGTCGATAATCGATGCAAGTTCGTCAGCCATGTACGTCTCTTGCGAGGCGGAAGCCGAGAAATTGCCAGCGCGCATCCGGATAGAAGAAGCTCCGGTAGCTGGTGCGGATGTGGTCGTCGGCCGTGACGCAGGACCCGCCGCGGACCGTCATCTGGTTGCACATGAACTTGCCGTTGTACTCGCCGAGCGACCCCTCGAGCGGGCGAAAGCCGGGGTAGGGCGCGTAGGCCGAGCTGGTCCACTCCCAGCAGTCGCCGATGAATTGCCGACTCCCGTTCGCGGCGCCGGGATGCCAGGCGTGTGAGCCGACCAGGTTGCCCGTGAGCGGCTCGTCCTGTGCTGCAGACTCCCACTCGAACTCGGTCGGCAGCCGGTAGCCGGCCCAGCGGGCGAACGCATCGGCTTCGTAATAGCTGACGTGGGTGACGGCGGCGTGCGGATCGATCTCGCGGCGGCCGCCGAGCGTGAATTCGGTGTCGAGCGCTTCGTCCCAGTAGAGCGGCCGGCTCCATCCGTGTTGTTTGATCGAAGCCCAGCCATCGGACAACCACAGCAGCGGATCGTCATATGCCCCGGAGCGAACGAAATCCTGGAATTCGCCGTTCGTGACGAGCCGGGTCGCAAGTTCGTGCGGATGCAGCAGGGCATCGTGCGCCGGCGTTTCGTTGTCGTAACAAAAGCCGTCGCCAGCGTGCCCGATGCGGACGATACCGCTTCTGCCGGGCATGAACTCGAGCGCGGTGGGCGTCGCGCTGAGGGGCGCCACGAGGTCCGACCTCGCCGCCGGCTGCAGCGGATTCTGCGACAGCACGTGCTTGATGTCGGTGAGGATCAGTTCCTGGTGCTGCTGCTCATGATGCAACCCGATCAGCAGCGCCGCCGACGTCGACTCGTCGATGCCGCCCGAGTCCAGCAGGTGCATCATCCGGTCGTCGACATGGGCGCGATAGGCCAGCACTTCATCGAGCGTTGGCCGTGTGATCATCCCCCGCTCCGCCCGCGGATGCATCTCGCCGACCGAGTTGTAATAGGAATTGAACAGGAAGTGATACGCGTCATCGAACCGCGGCACGCCGCAGGGCTCGAGCACGAAGCGCTCGAAGAACCAGGTCACGTGGGCGAGGTGCCACTTGGTCGGGCTGACGTCGGGCATCGACTGGGCGACCGTATCCTCGGGCCGCAATTCCTGCACGAGATCGAGCGTTGTCGCGCGCACCCGCTGAAAACGATCGCGCAATGTCACGGCCGGTATTTCGACTCTGTCGAGCATTTTTCCCTTAAAAAATAAGGTGTCAGTCACCTTAGACTGAGTATAAAGGTGACTGACACCTTTTGGTTAGCGGAGCGGCAGTTCCGTCTTTCTCTGTACCGTGCGGATGCCGAAGCTCGAGTTGACGCGTGCGACACCGGGCAGGCGAGTCAGCGACTCCTTGTGGATACGCTCGAAGTCGGCCATGTCGGCCACGACGACGCGTAACAGGTAATCGAACTCGCCCGACATAAGATAACACTCCATGACTTCGGGAATATTACGCACGGCCGCCTCGAACGCGGCCAGCTCGCTCTCGACTTCGCGGTGCAGGCCGATCTGCACGAACACGTTGCCCGGCAGGCCCACCGCGTTCTGGTTCAGCAGACCAGCGTAGCGCTCGATCATGCCGGCTTCCTCGAGTGCCCGCACGCGGCGGAGCGTGGCCGACTCGGACAAATTGACCTGGGTGGCGAGCTGGACGTTGCTGATGCGGCCGTCCCGCTGCAGCGCCTCGAGGATCATCCTGTCGTAACGATCAAGAGTCATGCAAGAAAGTTGCGCTAAATAGAGATAATGAGACAGATAATAGCGCCATTAGACCAAGCCCGGGCTGATTTCGCAATCTAATGCCGCACAATTGCGCCTATCCTGTTTATCCCTGATCGATACCTGGTTTTGGAGAGAGAGCCATGAGAATCGGTGTACCCAAAGAAATAAAAACCCTCGAATTTCGCGTCGGCATGACCCCTGCCGGCGTTCATGAAATGGTCCATGACGGCCACGAAGTCTTCGTCGAAACCAATGCCGGTGGCGGCATCGGCGTGACCGACGCCGACTACGAGGCGGCCGGCGCGACCGTGCTCGGCACGCCCGAGGAGGTCTTCGACAAGGCCGAGCTGATCGTCAAGGTCAAGGAACCGCAACTCAACGAGTGCGAGATGCTGCGTCCGGACCAGGTCCTGTTCACTTACCTGCACCTGGCCGCCGACCCGAAACAGACGCAGGCGCTCGTGACGTCGGGCACGACGGCGATCGCCTACGAGACCGTTACGGCCGCGAACGGTTCGCTGCCGTTGCTCGTGCCGATGTCGGAAGTCGCGGGCCGCCTGTCCATCCAGGCAGGTGCGTTCGCCCTGCAGAAAGCCAACGGCGGTTCGGGCAAGCTGCTGGGCGGCGTGCCTGGCGTGCTGCCCGCACGAGTCCTCGTCATCGGCGGCGGCGTCTCGGGCGCCTGTGCGGCCGACATGGCCGTCGGCCTCGGCGCGGAAGTCACGGTCCTCGACCGCTCCCTGCCGCGCCTGCGCCAGCTCGACGACATCTGGGGCGGCCGCGTTCATACCGTGTATTCGACCAAGCACGCGATCGAGGAACTCGCGGTCGAGTCCGACCTGATCGTCGGCGCCGTGCTGATTGCCGGTGCCGCAGCGCCGAAGCTCGTTTCGGCCGAGACCGTGAAGGCGATGGCCCCCGGATCCGTAATGGTGGATATCTCGATCGACCAGGGCGGCTGCTTCGAAACCAGCCGTCCGACGACGCACGCCGAGCCGACCTACCTGGTCGACGACGTCGTGCATTACTGTGTCACGAACATGCCTGGTGCCGTCCCCCGCACCAGCACGTTCGCCCTGACGAACGCTACCCTACCGTTCGTCAAGGCACTGGCCCGGCATGGCTGGGCCGAGGCCCTGAGGAAAGACCCGCATCTTGCCCGCGGCCTCAACGTTCACGCAGGGCACATTAATCATGAGGCAGTCGCCCATGACCTCGGCTACGATTATCTCTCCCCCGAGGACGCCCTCAAAGCAGCCTGAGCCCCATGACCCCCTCCCCGGGGTTCAGGTTCATTTCGAGGCCGGGCAATCGCCCGGCCTTTTTTATTCGGGATCTTTGCGTGCGGGACGATCGGCGTGTGAGACCGGGAATGAGTCCGCGGCGTACGCCGGACCCTTCATGATGTGCACGATGATGCAGCCGATCGCGACGGTAAAGGCCGCGACCAGCAACGTGATCCCGGTGGCGATCGCGAAGATGTCGACTGACCGCGCATGCTTGACGGGGTCGAGCCCGGCCGCGACCGGCAACATGCGCACCAGCACGGGCAGCGCCAGCACGGCCAGCGATGCGACCAGCGTCACGACCGGGAGCCTGCGCAGGATGCGCATCTCCATGCCCGATGGCGTTTGCCGGTTCTCTATCTTGCGCAGCCAGTTCATCGTTTGAACAGGTTCACGATTATCGTCAGCACGACGCTAATCATAATCATGGACGTCAGGGGAATGAAGACGCCGCCTTTCTCGCCCTCGATGCGGATGTCGCCCGGCAGCTTGCCGAACCAGCTGTCGAGCCACGGCGCGTACTGCACGACCGCGCCGACCAGGATCAGCACGAGCCCTGCGTAGATAATCAGTTTCCCCATACGGGTATTCTAGTCCTCGTCGATATCGGGATCGGGCGCAAAGCCTTCAATCTTGCGGTAGGCGAAGAACGAATAGACAACAGGGATCAGGGCGATCGCAACCACGACGCCGATGACCCAGCCCATGTTTGACGCCGGTGCGGCGGCGCCCATGAGTGCCATGATCACGCCCGCGACCACAAAGCACCAGCCGCCGAGCCGATGGGTCTTGGCCCAGACCTCGTCGCTCGCGAGCGTCCATGGCGTGCGGATGCCGAGGAAGAAGTTCTTGCGCACCTTGCCGAGGAAGTTGCCGATGACTATGAACAACAGGCCGACGGCGACAAATACGAACGTCGAGATGTTGACGCTCGGATCGTTGGCGGCGCGAAACACGCCGACGCCGATGATTGCGCCGAACAGGACCGTCGCGGTCATCAGGATGTTGAGCACGCCCGTGAACGATTCGGTACGAAAGCCGCGCGGCGAGATGACCGGGATCAGCTTGAAGATGGCGAACGAGAAGACCGGCACCAGGCCGATGATGGTGGCACCAAACGGTTTGGACGAGTAGTCGTCGACTTCGCCCGCCGCGTTCCAGTGCGTCGGCATCGGGTCGGGCAGGCCCGGATAGATCCATACGACGTAGGCACCAAACGCGGCGATGATGATCAGGCAGATGATGTTGGCGATGCGGGTAGTCATGTAGCGTTACTCCTTGTCATCCTTGCTATCGCGGACGAGCAGATCCATGAGGATTGCTGCCATGTCGTCGAGCACCGACGTGTTGAGCGAGTACACGATGTGCTGCCCGCGCCGTTCGGTGCGCACGAGGTCAGCGGCCTTGAGCGCATTGAAGTGGTGCGAGAGCGAGGCGCGCGTCATCGGGAACTCGTCGGCAATCTCCCCGGCGGTCTTCGACCCTGC
>JARRMH010000067.1:0-10669 GCA_037386205.1 Woeseiaceae bacterium
CCGAAAGCGGGGCGCAGCTTGGGAATCTTGTCCACCCTGACCTTGCCGGGGGTCTCGTCCTCTGTGACCGTGACGTCGCCGCGCCGCGTGCTGATCGTGACCGGGGTGATCTCGTCGGCGAACGTACCCTCGGCGACCGCACGTTGTGCGCGCGTGGCCGATTCCGTTGCAAAGGCGTCCATTGCTTCACGCGTGAATTCATAGTGATCGGCGGTGCGCTGGGCATAGTGGCCCATGAGCTGGCCTTCGAACGGATCCTCGAGGCCGTCATAGAACATGTGGTCGATGACCTGCTGATGCCCCATGCGATAACCGCTCCGCGCTTTGGGGAGCAGGTAAGGGGCGTTGCTCATCGATTCGAGACCGCCGGCGACGACGATGCCGGCACTGCCTGCCCGGATCATGTCGTGGCCGAGAATGATCGATTCCATGCCCGAGCCGCACATCTTGTTCACGGTTGCGCAGGGCACGCAGAACCGAGTTGCGGCGCGGTTGCATCGCTCAGGGCGCCCTGGAATGCGCCGATCGGGGTACGTCTGGCGGCCACGACGACGACGGCATCTGAACTCATGATCTGGCTCCGGGTAACGCGTAAAGTCTTAGCGGGGCCGCTACTTTCAGCGATATCCTGCGCCCACGCAATACTACATCTGCATTAGTCGGGCGCATCGTCCGCGAGCAGGTCCGGTTCGTCGAGCGTGGCGAGAATGCGTTGCCTTGCTGCCTCGGCCAGCTCACGGCTGTTTCCGTAAGCGGCATCACCGGGGGCGATCGCGGGCAGGATCTCGATCGTGAGCGGGCCGCGGCGCGGCAGCCAGGCGCCGTGCGGCAGAACGTGGCGGGAGCCGTGAATCGCAATGGGCACCACCGGCATGTCGCCGCGCCGTGCTGCGACGAAGGCGCCGGGTCGGAACCGGCCGACGCCCGCCTCGCCGATGAATGTTCCCTCGGGGAAAAAACCCAGGGACTCGCCCCGCAGTGCGGCCTTGACCAGCTGCCTGGCATCGCGGGTGCTGCCCTGGATGTCGGCCCGTTCGACAAACTTCGCGCCCATGCGGCGCAGAACGAAATGCGCCGGGGGAAAGTTTCGCATTTCGCCCTTGATCACAAAATTGAATCGCCAGGGCAGGTATCCTTTGAGGAGCGGACCGTCGATATAGCTCGCATGATTGGCGACGACGACGCAGTTTCCCGTCGGCAGGTTGTCGAGCCCCGAGACCCGGACCCTGCAGTGCGGGATCACAAAAACCATGCGGGCTGCCCAGGTGGCCAGCCTCTGGCGGTATTCGCTCGATGGGACGAAGATGGCGACCAGCACGAGGAACAGGACGGCCACCACGAAACACAGCCATGCAAAGAGCCCCCAGAGCGCGTCAATGCTACGTGTGAACCAGTTCACCTTATGTCAACGCCTTCCCTAATATGTGACAGCTGTCTCGCCGTTCGACGCGCTTCGCCAGCATACTCATAAACCTTGAATAATCCGTCGCTTGGCGCTTCCCGATCGTTTCCTCGATGCTATCTGGATGGAGCGGGGCCTGTCGAAAAATACGCTCGGTGCGTATCGCGCCGATTTGATGACGCTGGGACGCGGGCTTTCCGAGCACAACAAGTCCATCGAGGAGGCCAACAAGTCGGATCTCCTCGATTTTATCGCGAAACGCGTGGAATCCGGAGCGAAACCTCGTTCGACGGCACGCCAGCTCTCGAGTTTCCGCCGCTTTTTCCGCTACATCATGCGGGAAGGAATGCGCGACTCCGACCCGACCGCGGACATCGAGATGCCGCGCATCGGCCGCTCGTTGCCGAAGACGCTGTCGGAGGAAGAAGTCGACGCGCTGCTCAACGCGCCGAACACCGACGAGCCGCTGGGGCATCGTGATCGCACGATGCTGGAAGTGCTGTACGCTACGGGCCTGCGCGTCACGGAGCTGATCAACCTCCAGCAGTCGCAGATCAACTTCAACCAGGGCGTACTGCGCATCGTCGGCAAGGGCGATCGGGAACGCCTGATTCCGCTGGGCGAGGAGTCGGTACGCTGGCTCAAGGACTTCATCAACGGTCCGCGCATGGAAATCCTGCTCGAGCGCCAGACCGACTACCTGTTCCCGACGCGACGCGGTAACCGCATGACCCGCCAGGCCTTCTGGCACATCATCAAGCGCTACGCCGAGAAGGCCGGAATTCGCAAGAAGCTGTCGCCCCACAGCCTGCGCCACGCGTTCGCAACGCACCTGTTGAACCGCGGTGCGGATCTCAGGGTCGTACAGATGTTGCTGGGCCACAGCGACCTGTCGACGACGCAGATCTACACGCACGTTGCACGCGAGCGGCTGAAGGACCTGCACGGCAAGCACCATCCGCGCGGCTAGGGTCCCGGGGTCAAAAAGAGGTGCAACTTGTGCCCCTTCACGGGGTCTCTTTGTTACACTCCCCGCGCACCTTACCGGAGCCCTGACCCGATGAAGCATGCTGTCCCATCGTTACTGGCCGCAGTTGCGGCGCTAACCCTGCTGTGCGGCCCTGCCGGCGCCGCGGACGTCGAGCCGGAACTCGAAGCCGTTCGGGAAAAAGTTTCGGCCATGTTCGATGCGATCGATCCCGAGCACATCAACGCGAGCCCGATCGACGGCTGGTACACCGTGCAAAGGGGGTCGATCATCGCCTACATCTCGGCCGACGGACGCTATCTCCTGCAGGGCGACCTGATCGATCTCGACCGGCAGGTCAATCTCAGCGAAGAGAGCCGCAACGACGCGCGGCGCGAACTCGTGGCAACACTCGACGACAAGGATTCGATCCTGTTCTCACCGGCAAAGCCCACACACTCGGTGACCGTGTTCACCGACGTCGACTGCACGTATTGTCGCAAGCTGCATGCCCAGATCGACGAATACATGGCCGAGGGAATCGCGATACGCTATGTGCTCTATCCGCGCAACGGGCCGGCCTCGCGTGGATGGACGACCTCGGAAGATGTCTGGTGTGCGAAAGATCGCAACCGTGCATTGACGGCAGCCAAGATGGATCGCGAGTTCGAGACGTCGAAGTGCGATGCCTCCATGGTGACCCGCCACTACACGCTCGGGCGTGATATCGGGCTGACGGGCACGCCGGCGATCGTGCTCGAGGACGGTACGCTGATCGCGGGCTACCTGCCGCCGTCAGCGCTCAGCGCGCGCCTTGACGGCACGACACCCGGTCCCTGACGAGTAGCGCTCAGTGATGCGTGCGCCGCAGTGCGCACGTATGCACGCCGGTGTTCTCACCTTCGTCTTCGAGGTATTTGCGTAGCGCAAACGCGACGCTCTCGAAGGCAATCTCGTCCCACGGAATCTCGTCCGCGCTGACCAGGCGCGCCTCCAGCGTCTCGTCGCCGGCGCCGAAGTCGCTGACGAGCTTCGCCGTATAGAAGAGGTGTACCTGCCCGGCATCAACGACGTCGACGCAGGCGAACAGGTGGCCCAGCTCGACGGTTGCCTGCGCTTCCTCGAGTGTCTCGCGGGCGGCGCCGCCGGCAACGGTCTCGCCGAGTTCCATGAAGCCGGCCGGCAACGTCCAGTAGCCGTAGCGGGGCTCGATCGCCCGCCTGCAAATCAGGATCTTGCCGTCCCGCTCGGGCACGCAACCAACGACGATGAGCGGATTGCGGTAATGGATTCTCCCGCAGTCGTCGCAGACCGCGCGTTCGCGATTGTCGCCTTCGGGAACGCGGTAGCTGATTGAGCCGCCGCAACTTGTGCAGAACTTCATCATGTCGTTTAGGTGCGTGGTGCCGGGAGGGGGAATCGAACCCCCACTCTGTCTCCAGAACCGGATTTTGAATCCGGCGCGTCTACCAGTTCCGCCATCCCGGCGCGTTTGATGGGGCGCACAGTATATGCGGGGATTTGAGCCTGTGCGACCCTTTCTGCCGCGTGAGCATCTAAGATGGCAGGTATGAGCAAATTTGCCGATATCGAAATCGATCCGGGGATCGTCAGGCGGGCAGCGGCGGGTGACGCACGCGCCCACGAGATCATCTATCGCGCGTTTTCGACGCCCGTGTATTCGATCTGCCTGCGATTCACGAAGCAACCGGCTCACGCCGAGGACCTGACACAGGAGACGTTCATCGAGATCATGCGTTCGATACCGAAATTCAGGGGCGAGGCCGCCCTGGGCAGCTGGATTCGCCGCATAGCCGTGACGAAGGCGCTGATGTTCCTGCGCTCGGCCTGGACCAAGCGCGGCCAGTCGCTGGCCGACGACTGGAACGACATGACCGAGGGTGATGCGTTGAGTCATGGGGTTTCGCGGCATCCTGACGATGCGCTGGACCTCGATGCGGCGCTCGACAGCCTGCCGGACGTCAGCCGGGCCGTGGTGTGGCTGCACGACGTGGAGGGGTTTACGCACAAGGAGATTGCCGGGCTCATGGGCAAGACGGAAAGTTTTTCGAAATCGCAATTGTCGCGGGCCTACCAGCGCCTGCGGCCGATGCTCGAAGTGAACGAGGACGGCAAGCAGCCCGAAGGCGCGGCCGTCAGCTACTGAAATATAAATCGGGAGTTACCACGCTATGAGCGGTAACAGGAAGGAAGACGAGATGACCTGTGTTTTGACAGCCGATGAACAGGCGGCACTGAGGGCCGGGCTGCATGCCTTGCCCGACACGATGCCGCCACGCGAGATATGGCATCGAATCCGGGCGCAGGGAGAAGCCGAAGGACTCCTGCAGGCCCGCCCCGTACTGCAACGACGATCTTCGTGGTACCTCGGCATTGGTGTCGCGGCGGCAGCCGTGCTTGCGGCCGTCATGTTGCCCGGATTGCTGCACCGGCCTGCCGATATGACCACGGTGCCCGTGACGACGGGAACGACGCCGGAGTTGCAATTGACCACCTTGCAGACGCTGATGCGCGAGTCGCGCGAACTCGAGAGTAATCTGCGGGCTTTGCCCGAAGCGCCCGCCGTGCAGCGAGCGAGCACGATGGCCACGATCGCGGACCTCGAGGACCGCATCGCGGCGATTGACGACCAGTTGAATGATCCTGCCGTCAGCATGTCGGACGCGGATCGTGAGTTGTTCTGGCGCGAACGCGTCAGGCTGATGAAATCACTGCTGCAATTGCGTTTTGCGCAGGCGCAACGTGCAGCATTCTGAGTTTGAGGAGTAGTACCTGATGAAGAAGTGGAACGTTGTATTGCCGGCGATCGCATTGCTGCTGCTGGCAGGCCAGGTCGCAGCGCAGTCGCCGGAAGACGAACAGCGCGAGCGCGAAGTGGCGGCGCGCCAGCAAGAGGTCGAGGCGCACGAGCTGGAGATGGAAGAGAAACTGCGGGCCGCCGAGAAGCGCATGGCCGAGGCCGCGAGGGAGATCGCCGAGTTGTCAAACGAGCGTCTGCCACGCATGGCGGAGATTGAAAAGCGCTTCGCATGGTCGAGCAAGCCGCGCCTCGGCGTGACGTTCGAGTCCGGCCAGGACGACGGTCCGGTCGAAGGCGTCACGATCCTCGGCGTTTCGCCGGGCAGCGCGGCCAGCGATGCGGGGCTGCGGCCGGGCGACATCCTGATCGCGGTCAATGACGAGGCACTGAGCGCCGATAACGCGGAACAAGCCAACCTGCGCCTGCTCGACTTCATGAACGGCGTCGAGGAAGGTGACGTGCTCGAGGTCCAGTACCTGCGCGATGGCAAGTCGGGTTCGGTCGAGGTCGAACCGCGCATCATCGAGAACACGTTCGTGTGGGCGGGCAAGGGGGGTCCGGACGATATGCATGTCGTCGTGCCGCCGGTAGCGCCCGAAGTGGTCGAGCATTTCAAGATGGAATTCGGTTCACCCTGGGCCCATACGAGTCTCGGCGACCTCGAGCTCGTCGAACTCAACGAGGGCCTCGGTCGGTACTTCGGCACGGACACGGGGCTGCTGGTCGTGAAGGCGCCAAAAGCCGATGCCTTCAATATCGAGGATGGCGACGTGATCCAGAATATCGACGGGCGGGAGCCGAAGGACGTGCGGCACGCCCTGCGTATCCTGGGTTCCTATGCGGCCGGCGAGAAACTTACGCTCGGCATCATGCGTGACAAGCGGCGGGTCACGATTGATATCGAAATTCCCGCCGACTTCCAGGGTACCGTCGTGCCCGAAGCGCCCGTGGCGCCGGTTCCGATCGAGCCCGCCGCCCCGGTACCGGCCGCCGCGCCGCTCCCCGACGAGCCGGCCGGGACCATTGTCATCGACGTAACGTCGTGAGGCGCGCCGCGCCGCGCACATAGACCCCCCCGGGCGCGCATGGCTTTGCTACCATGCGCGCCCATGCTGATCTCCGACTTCGACTACGAGCTCCCGCAGGAGCTGATCGCGCGCTATCCGGCGAAGGACCGGCGCGGCAGTCGGCTGCTCGTCGTCGATGACAACGTCGAGGATCGCGGGTTCGCCGACCTGCCGTCGCTCCTCAGGCCCGGCGATCTGCTCGTGTTCAACGACACACGGGTCATCAAGGCACGCCTCAAAGCCCGCAAGGGGACCGGCGGCAGGGCCGAGGTCCTGATTGAGCGGATCGAAGGGGAATGTGCGGCGCTCGCCCACGTGCGCGCGAGCAAGTCGCCCGGCCCGGGTTCGACACTGCATTTCGACAGCGGCGTCGAGGCCGTGGTGACGGGGCGCAGCGATGGCCTGTACGCGCTCGATTTTTCGACCGATGTCTCCGCGCTGCTCGAAGCGCAGGGCGAGGTTCCGCTGCCGCCGTATCTCGAGCGCGATGCCGATGAGACGGACGTCGACCGCTACCAGACCGTGTACGCACGGGACCCCGGTGCCGTTGCGGCCCCGACCGCCGGTCTGCACTTCGATGCGAAACTGCTTGAGGAAACGCAGGAAGCCGGCGCAGGTCACGCGTTCGTGACGCTTCACGTCGGCGCGGGCACGTTCCAGAACCTGCGCGCCGAACAGGTCGCCGCAAACCGGCTGCATGCCGAGCGCGTCGAGGTCGCACAGTCCTGCGTCGATGCCGTTCGGCAGACGCGCGCACGCGGCGGGCGGGTAATCGCTGTCGGTACCACCTCGGTTCGCTCGCTCGAGTGCGCCTCGGCGAGCGGCACACTGCAGCCTTTCACCGGTGAGACCGACCTGTTTATCCTGCCCGGCTACGCGTTTCGCACCGTCGATGCAATGATCACGAATTTCCACCTGCCGCGGTCGTCGCTGCTGTTGCTGGTTGCGGCGTTTGCCGGCAAGGACCGTATCCTCGAGGCCTATGCGCATGCCGTGCAGGAGCGGTATCGCTTCTTCAGCTATGGTGATGCCATGTTCATCACCCCGGCATCCCGGCCATGAAGCTCACGATCGAGAATACTTCGGGCGCGGCCCGGACCGGGATACTCGCATTCAGGCGCGGTGCCGTTCGTATTCCCGCGTTCATGCCGGTCGGGACGTATGGCACGGTCAAGAGCGTCACGCCGGAAGAAGTGGCGGCGGACGGTGCAAAAATCATCCTTGGCAACACGTTCCACCTGATGCTGCGCCCCGGCACCGACGTCGTTCGCCGCCATGGCGGCCTGCACGAGTTCATGAACTGGCACGGCCCCATCCTGACGGATTCGGGCGGTTTCCAGGTGTTTTCCCTCGCGGCGATGCGCAAGCTGTCGGAGGAGGGCGTCACCTTCCAGTCCCCGGTCAACGGGGACACCGTGGTCCTGACGCCCGAGCGGTCGATGGAGGTGCAGCACGAGCTCGGCGCCGACGTGACGATGATCTTTGATGAATGCACGCCGTATCCGGCCACGGAGGCGGAGGCACGCGATTCGATGGAGCGCTCGCTGCGCTGGGCGGCGCGCAGCCGTGCCCGGTTCGACGAACTGAAGTCGGACGAGCCGGACCGCGGCGAAGCGCTGTTCGGCATTGTCCAGGGCGGCATGTTCGCCAACCTGCGCCGCGAGTCACTGGCCGGCCTGGCCGCTGTCGGCTTCGATGGTTATGCCGTTGGCGGGCTCGCTGTCGGCGAGCCCGAAGACGAGCGTCTTGCGGTGCTCGATGCACTCATGCCGCATATGCCTGAGGATTCGCCGCGCTACCTGATGGGCGTCGGCACGCCCGTCGACATTGCCGAAGCCGTGTTGCGCGGCGTCGACATGTTCGACTGTGTCATTCCGACCCGGCACGCCCGTAACGGACAGCTGTTCACCTCGCGCGGCAACGTCAAGTTCCGGCATGCTCGCTACGCGGATGACACGTCTCCGCCCGACCCGGAATGCGACTGCTACACGTGTCGTCACTACAGCCTCGCCTACCTCCGGCATCTGGCGAAATGCGGCGAGATCCTCGGGCCGCGCCTCGCGACGATGCATAATCTTCATTACTATCAGAAACTTATGAAGAACATCCGCGCCGCGATTGGTGCGGGCAACCTCGAGGAATTCACGGCGGCGCTACGCCGCCAGTACGTCAAGGCAAACTGAAGGCGACACCCGGGCTTGGGTTCTCCAATCTCGCCCCAAGGTCCGGAGCTTATGCCATAATACCGCGCTGTTTTTTCAGGGATCCGTCATGGACTTCTTTATTCAGAACGCATATGCGCAGGCCGCGCAACCACAGGGAGGCGGTACGAGCTTCATCATTATGATGGCGCTGATGTTCGCCGCATTCTACTTTCTGCTCATTCGTCCCCAGCAGAAAAAGCAGAAGCAGCACCAGGAACTCGTCTCCGGGCTGCAGGTCGGGGACGAGGTTCTCACGGCCGGCGGCATTCTCGGCAAAATCACGGGCGTCAGTGATCACTATGCCGTTATCGCGATCAGCGACAACACCGAGATCAAGATCCAGAAGCAGAGCATCTCGGCTGTCGTTCCGAAAGGTACGATCGACGAAGCATGAACAAGTATCCGTTCTGGCTGAACGCACTGGTGGTCACTTTGCTCGTCGCGGGCTGCCTGTTGGCATTGCCGAATCTCTACGGCAGTGTCGAGGCTGTTCAGGTTGCGACCAATTCCGGCGACCCCTACACCGAGGATGACATCGACCGTTTCGTTCGCTCGGCGGAGAATGCCGGTGTCACGCCCGAGGCTGCGTACTTGCAGGACGGCCGTGTCGTAATTCGCTTCGAATCCGCCGACGATCAGAAGGTCGCCGGGGAAGCATTGAGGGAGACGTATTCTCGCGAGGCCAATGTCGCGATGACACTGGCGCCGAAACTTCCTGCCTGGGTACGCAATCTCGGCCTCAAGCCAATGAGCCTTGGTCTCGATCTGCGAGGCGGCGTCTACGTGTTGCTCGAAGTCGACATGGACACCGCCATCGACGCGCGGCTCAAGGGATACCAGCAGGATTTCGACGACCGGCTGCGCGAAGCGAGCATTCGCCATCGCGTCGACCTCGAGGGGCAGACGATCACGGTTCGGCTGACCGGGCAGGAAGACATGGAGGCGGCGCGCAACGTAATTCGCGAGGCCGACCAGGAGGTACTGATTGCCGACGGGGACGACGACAAGTCACTGATCGTGCGCATGAGCGAGGCGCAGATCAAGGCGCGCCAGGATTTTGCGATCGAGCAGAACCTCACGACCCTGCGGAACCGCGTCAACCAGCTCGGCGTTGCGGAGCCACTGGTGCAACGCGAGGGCGCGGACCGTATCGTGGTCCAGTTGCCCGGCGTGCAGGATCCGAACCAGCTCAACAAGATCCTGACTGCGACGGCGACGCTCGAGTTTCGCCTCGTCGACACAACGGGCGACGAACCGGGATCGCGCCGCTATCCCGGCCGCGGCGACGAGCAGTCGCAGGTTCTGAAGCGCTCGGTCGTGGCTTCTGGCGACCAGATCATTGATGCCACCTCGGGTTTTTCGCAGGGCCAGCCGGCGGTGTTCATCACGCTCGATTCGGCCGGTGGCGAACGCATGCTGCAGACGACGATGAACAACCTCAACAAGCCCATGTCGACGGTGTTCATCGAGTCGCGCCGCGAGACCGTGATGCGCAATGGCGAGGAAGAACAGCGCACGGTCAAGACCGAGGAAATCATCAACACGGCGACGATTCGTGGCGTGTTCAAGAACAGCTTCCAGATTACGGGCCTGACGCCGATGGAAGCGCACGACCTGGCGCTGCTGCTGCGCGCCGGTGCGCTGGCTGCGCCCGTTTACAAGATCGATGATCGCACGACCGGGCCGAGCCTAGGTCAGGACAACATCGATCGCGGCTACAACGCGATCAAGATCGGTTTCCTCGCCGTGGTCATCTTCATGGCGATTTATTACCGGGCGTTCGGCCTGATTGCCGACGTTGCGCTGTTCACGAACCTTGTCTTCATCGTCGCGATGCTCTCGCTGCTCGGCGCCTCGCTGACGTTGCCCGGCATGGCCGGTATCGTCCTGACGGTCGGCATGGCCGTCGACGCGAACGTCCTCATATTCGAACGCATTCGCGAGGAGTTGGCCGCCGGTGCGTCGCCGCAGGCTGCGATCGATTCGGGTTACGGCAAGGCGCTCAGCTCGATCACGGACGCCAACGTCACGACGCTTATCGCGGCGATAGTCCTGTTCGCGCTCGGCACGGGACCGATCAAGGGATTTGCCATCACGCTGCTGCTCGGCAAATCCCTTGATCGGTCCCGTGCCGAGCGCGACCAGGACTATCGCCGCGATAAGCGTCGTGACGTTGGAGGCCGTGATCGAGATGAGCGCCTTGCCGTA